>VBDM01000356.1 GCA_005881355.1 Betaproteobacteria bacterium | reverse complement strand
CTCAAAGTCATTGCAAAGGTAAATAAAAAACCTTGCTAGACCTGGTGTGAGCTTGGTTAAGCTTAGTGTGACACCAACGCGCTTGCGCGCGTTCGTAAGACCGGTGTCACTGGCTTCACCCAGCGCCCACACCTATCGGCTGTTCAATTTGTTAAAGAACACATCCCCGAAAGGGGATCGTTACACACCCCGGGAGGGGTTGGTTGCGGGGATAGGATTTGAACCTATGACCTTCGGGTTATGAGCCCGACGAGCTGCCAGACTGCTCCACCCCGCGCCCGATCAAAAAGCAGAGGATTATAGCGGCTCGCGCGGAAGACTGTCAACGATTTTTGCGACGCAGCAATGCATTCATCATACGCGCTCGGTCTCGCTCGAGCGCGGCTGCCACACCATCAGGCGCCTTTCCGCGATACCCACCGCCCAGTCGAGCACAAGCGCGAATATCGTCAGCAGCACGATGCCGGCGACCACGGTATTCATATCGAAAAAACCCTCGGCCTGGTGAATGAGGTAGCCGACGCCCTTCGCGGAGCCGAGGTATTCGCCGACGACCGCGCCGACGAAGGCGAGTCCCACCGAGTTGTGCAGACTCGCGAACACCCAGCTCATTGCGCTCGGCACATACACGTGGCGCAGCAACTGGCGCGGGCTGGCTCCGAGCATGCGCGCGTTGGCGAGCACCACCGGGCTCACCTCGCGAACGCCCTGATAAACGTTGAAAAACACGATGAAGAAGACGAGCGTCACGCCCAGCGCCACCTTCGAGCCGATCCCGAGCCCGAACCAGACGAAAAATATCGGCGCGAGGATCACCCGCGGCATCGCGTTGACGGCCTTGATGTAGGGATCGAGGACCGCGGCGGCCGTTGGCGAGAGCGCGAGCCACAGGCCGATCACGACGCCGGACACCGTGCCTATGAGAAATGCGAGCAGCGTCTCGACCAGCGTCACCCAGAGATGCTCGTAGATCTCTCCGGAAACGAACCACTGCCACAAGCGCGCGAACACCTTCACCGGCTCGCCGAAGAAGAACGCCGCCTGGTTGGCTTCGGCAAAATAGATCGGCGGAAGCAGCGTCGGGCTCGTCAGCACGTACCAAATGACGAAGAGCAGGACGGCGAGCAGCACCTGGAAGGCGCGCAACCGCAGACGGCCGTTGCCCGCCCTATTGTCTTTGCTGCCGGGCATAGCCTTTGAGCACCTCTTCCTTCATCGCGCGCCAGATTTTCGTGTGAATTTCGATGAAGCGCGGCGTCAGGCGGATTTCGGCGACATCGCGCGGGCGCGGCAGGTCGATCGCATAGTCTCCGATCGGATGCGACACCGGGCCCGCGGAAAGCACCACTACCCTGTCGGACAGCGAAATCGCCTCCTCGAGATCGTGCGTGATGAATACCACCGATTTGCGGTCGGCGGACCACAGCTCGAGCAGCTCGTTCTCCATCAACTGCCGCGTCTGAACGTCGAGCGCCGAAAACGGCTCGTCCATGAGCAGGATTTGCGGATTGAGGATCAGCATCTGCGCGAGCGCCACGCGCTTGCGCATTCCACCGGAGAGTTGATGAGGGTAGCGCTTGCCGAATCCGCTCAGGCCCACGCGCTTCAGCCAGGCGTCGCCTCGCTCGAGAGCCTCTGCGCGCGCTACACCGCGAAATTCCAGTCCGGCGACGACATTTTCTATGGTGTTGCGCCAGGGCATGAGCGCCTCGGTCTGGAACATGTAGCCCGCGTGCGTGTTGATCCCGCCGAGCGGCTGCCCGAGCACGGTCACCGTACCGCTGGAGGGCTCGAGCAACCCGGCAGCGACATTGAGCAAGGTCGTCTTGCCGCAGCCCGTGGGGCCGACCACCGAAACGAATTCACCCTCACCGATGACCAGCGTGGTATCGCCGACGGCGGTATAGCGCTGCGACGGATCGTCTCGCGACAGGAAGGTGCAGCTGACGCTCTCGAGCGCGAGGGCGGGAGTCATCCTTATTTGAACTTGGCGTTCGCTTTCTTGACGAACTCGTTCGTATAAGTCAGCTCGAGCTTGATCTCCTTCGCCTTGACCTCCGGATTGAAGGTCGGTATCACCTTGAGGGCGGTTTTTGTGCCGACGTCCGAGATGACACCGTCCGGCGAGATCGCTTCCCTGACCTTGTTGAAGGAGAAAAGATACAGGGCCTTGTCGCCTAGAAGGTAGCTCTCCGGCACCGTCCGCAATACGTCCTGCGGCGAAGCGGAGTGGATCCACTTGTCGGCGCGCACGATCGCATTGGTGAGCGCCTGGGCCGTGTTCGGGTTCTTGCGTATGAAATCGACCGGTGCATAGAGGCAGCCCGCAGGCATGGGGCCGCCCAGCACCTGCTCGGTGCCCTTCAGG
>VBDM01000035.1:478-13489 GCA_005881355.1 Betaproteobacteria bacterium | reverse complement strand
AACGCAAAGACCAGCACCACCAGTCCGAACACATAGGGACCCGCCAGAGAAAGGGGGGTTGTGCCGGCCACGCTCACGAACGTGACCATCAATGCAATCGTGCACCACTCGGCAATGTTTCCGGACAGCCACTTTCCGAGCTTGCCGTTCCATTCCCTGTAGACGTTCCAGACTATCACCCCAGCGGCGAATCCGTAGATGCACCGGATGATGCCCCAGTCGTAAGTCGTATCCATGTTGACTTTGCTCAGCATCGCGACCAATACGGGACCCCCGATCATGGCGACGAGCAGCGCGATCCACCCGTGTTTCCGAAGGCCGACCAGGCACGCAGCGAAAATGACATAGGTGTAGAACTCCGTGCTGATGCTCCAGCTTGCCGCATTCCAAGTATCGAATTCGTAGAGGTGCAAGCCCTGCATAAGCAGCAGATGGGCGAGAATCGTACCCGGCGCTTCGTTGGGAGCGCTGAAGGGTGCCGGCGCTCCCTGGGTGATCGACGCAAGCGCCGGGATCAGGACCAGCAACAGTCTGCAGCAGACGCTCGCGGCTAGGATCGCGAAATGCAGCGGATAGAGCCGCCCCAGCCGCAACAGGAGGAACCGCCCCACTCCGAAGCCCTCGAGCAATCGCTGCTGGTAGTTCGCGGCGATGACGAAGCCGCTCAGCACAAAGAAGAAATCGACGAAAAGCCAGGAGTTGCTCAGAAACGGCACGCCGTGCGCATGGCTGTAGGGGCTTAGTAAATCGAGGTGCCCCAGAGCCACCATGCAGGCGGCGATGCCGCGCCAACTGTCCAATACGACGAATCGATCCATGCGCTTACCCGCCAACAACCCGATGCGCCGGTCGGATTACTGTTATCCGTTCAACTTCCCGACGTGCGAGCAGTCACTTACGGCCCGGTCGTCCCGGGTCCGGTCTGACGATTCCACTCCTGGACGTTCTCGACGATATCCTGGATGTAGCCCGATCGACCGAACATCCAGTTTACCGCGGCGTTCAACACGGACAGCGGAAACGGCAGCGGACGCGCGAAGTCGATTATCAACGCGACTCGCTCTTCGTCGGTATCGTTCCAGACTTCGTGGCGGTAGGTATCGTCGAACACGAAGCCTCGCCCTTCCTCCCAGTGGGCAACCTCGGAATCCACCCGGATGCGACAGACCTCCTTTCGGGCGGGTACGACGAGCCCGAGGTGATAGCGCAGGACGCCCGGAGGCCAGGATCGAGAAGAACGCGCTTTCCATCCCCGGGATCGCCTCGATGAGCCGCGCAGTCTCGGGGCAGCGTCGACAGTTGTCGGCGATCTTGCGCCCGAACGCACACAGCCAGTAGCTCTTCCACTTGTCGTCCCGCGTCAGGCTCAGTTGCTCCGGGGAAATCTCCTGAATGTTAGGGATCCTCCCCCGCTCGCGCAGCAGCGCCCGAAGCTCATCCCGAATCGTGGTCCAGCCGGCTTCGAGGCGCGGAATCCAGGCAAACTCCGACGAATCGAAAAACGGATGCTGCCCGACGGACGAAAAGCGGCGCACCAGCCATTCCATAGGCCGCAACAGAATGCGATAGATCGCAATATTGGCGGCCTTGACGACCAGTTTCACCGACACGCGACGACTCACGAGAACTCTCCTTTCGTCAGCGACCCGTCGGCCTCAGGCACGTCGGCACGCCGCCGGTCTGAACGGAATAATACGAAGCTCCTTTCGAGATAGGGCCACCGAGAATTTGTCTCGCGAGACTATGCGCGCGGCATTAAACGATGCCGGAAGCGGTGGGCGCGTCCGTAGTCCGTTCGGGCCATTACTCATTTATGCGGCGGAGAGCGTCTCACCACGCCCCACGTAGATCAGCCGCCCGTTCTTGACCTCATAGACGGCATCGCATCTCTTGAGCGTGCTCAACCGGTGCGCGGCTATGATGACGGTCTTGTTGTCCAGATGATCGATCGCGTCCATGACGGCCGCCTCCGTTTCCGTGTCCAGCGCACTGGTCGCTTCGTCGAAAACAATCACCGGCGGGTCGGGGTACAGTGCGCGGGCGATGCCAAGCCGCTGACATTGGCCGCCGCTCAAGCGGACTCCTCGTTCGCCGATCATGGTTTGGTACCCCATCTCCAGCGACAAAATGAACTCGTGGATGTTTGACTGCCTGGCGGCCCTGATAACCGCGTGCATATCAATCTCTTTCTCATCCACTCCGAACGCGATGTTGCTGAGAATGCTTTGGTCGGTGAGAAAGATACTTTGAGGCACGTAGCCGACGCGGCTGCGCAACCGGTGTGCATTCGATCTCTCTATGAGCACGTCGCCCATCCGAACCTGACCGGACTGCGGCTCGAGAAGTGTGAGCAGGACGTCGATAAGCGTGGTCTTACCGCTCCCGGATCTGCCCAAAAGGCCTACCTTTCTCCCGGGCTCGAGCTTAAGCGAAAGCTTCCTCAGTGCTGGGGTAGCGGTTTTGGGATACGAGTAGGTTATATCCGCCAGGGCGATTTCCGCGACGCTCGAAGGGCCAGGCGCTGGTTCGGACGCGGGTACGACAGTGGCTGGAGTGACACGATGCGTCCGCAGGTCCGCCAGCATGCCATCAACCATGACAAGCCGTGAGACCAGGGTATTCAGATTCGAGAAGCCCTGACTGAAAAGCGGCAGCATCCGGTAGCCGGCGACCACGAACAGACCGACGCTCGGGATCAACGCCGCCAAATCGGCCCCCTTGTAGATGTCAATTCCCAATCCACTCAAAACAAACGCGATCGTAATTGCCTCCAGGTAATAGCGAGGAGAGCTCCCCAGAACGTCTATCGACTTCTCCGCGTTCGGAATCGGCGCCGACTCGCGCGCGAACTGACGAATAAAATAATCCTCTTTGTCGAAGGTCTTGACCTCCTTGATGCCGCGAAGAGCCTCCGCCGCAACCCTGATGGATTGGTTGCGTCCGTTCTGGGAGATGGAGGCGAACTTTCGAGCGGCCTTGTGCGAGTAGAGCGAGAAAGCCCCGTAGGCGGAGACGAAAAACGCCAGCAGGAGCAAGCTGGTCACCGGCTCAAATGCGAGCAGTGTCAGCCCCAGGGCCGCGATGACCAGGACCTTCGCCGTAACTTGCAGTAGCGGCAACAGGACGCCGTAGCCGAGGTAGTGGGAATCCTGGATGACGATCCTCGTCAGGTCAGTGCTGTTGCGACCGAGGAAAAACTCATAAGGCTGCAGCAGGTAATGCCCGAACGCTCTCATCGAAACATTGCGCCAGTTGTTCCACGCGAACTTGGTGCTCTCGCTCAACACGATGACACTCAACACATTGGACAACACCAGAAAGGTCGCGAAAACGGCCGTCAGAACTAGCGCGATCTCTTTGATCGAGGTAAATCCGATATTCCTGAAATGGGCGGCTACGGCTCCTTGTGAGAACCTATCGGGAATCGAGAGTATTTGAAGCAGGGGGAATATGGATCCAACGCCAACCACTTCGATGAGTGTTGTGATCAGCATGAGGCAGAGGAGCAGAATCAGGCGCCTCCGCTCCGAGCGGTTCAACAGAGAATAGATGGCGAGCGGTCACTGGCGATCACCGACGTGAATGCAATCGCGCGGGCGCGGCATCTGCCACCTCAGCCTTGGTCATGGCAAATTTTTAAGTTGGCTAATCGCATCGATCAACGTATCGATATCTTGTCCGTAAAGCAACGAGTCCGGTCATTTACCTTGGATTGCTGCCTCAATGTCCTGGTCATTGCTACAAATTACCGGCTGAGATTTATCAAGGAATTTATGAATCAATGCCGCTGCGGTTTCCGGGCCGTTGTAGTTCTGCAAAATGGCCGCGAACTTTTTTGCGTTTTCCCGGTAATGAGGAGCGCTCAGGATCTCGGAGACCGCCCGCTTGAGAAGGGCAACATCGGTCACGTGAATCCCCAGCCCCAATTCGGCGACTCTGAGCGAATTATTATACTGATCCCCATGGGTCGGGATACAAATCAACGGCACGCCACAGGATAGCGCCTGATAAATCGTCCCATTGCCGCCTTGGCAGATGATCAGATCGCTCTTGCGCAGAATCTGCCGGCCCGCCGCATAGTCGGTAACAAAGAAATTAGCCGGATAACTGGAAGGATTGGGCAGATTGGCCGTGGTCATTATGCATTGATAGGCCTCATTGCCAAACAGGTGAACCACCAAATCGAAAACCTGGTAGGACCCGGCGCTTCCCATAGTGATGTAAATCGTCGGCCTGGTGGATTCCAGCTCGTTGAGCCAAGCGGGAGCGTTGATTTTGGGCTCCCAGGTGATCGGCCCGACATAATGAAAATCGGTCGGGAGACTTCGAGTCGGCCAGAATTCCGGACAATCGGCGATCAGAGTGATGTCTCCCTTCCAGATATCAAAAAGATTTCCTCCGCCGGCGAGTTTTTTCGCCCTCCTGAATCTGTTGAAAGGTGCAGCGCCCGTCGATAATTCCCAGATGTAAGGAGAATTGGCCGGGAGACCGGGACCCGGCCTGAATTCCGGACAATCGCGGATCAGGGTGATGCACTTCCGGATACCAAAAAGATTTCCTTCGCCGGCGAGCTTCTTCGCTCTTCTGAGCCTGTTGAAACGCCTGGCGCACCCGGACAATATCCGCTTCAGCGTGAATCGATCACGGTCACGACGATTCTGGGGCACTTTGTGTTCGGGAGTTCTCGAATGCACTGAACAATAATTCGTCCAGGAGGCGTTGAGAATCGAAGCGTACGGAACACAGGCCAATTCCGCCGAAATTCCGGCCGTCAATCTAAAATCGCTCAAAACGAGATCAGGTTTGACTTTTTCCATCAATTCCAGTTCCGCCGCGACGTGCTCGGCAACCGTGGCGTCGTCATACCAATCCATGCGCCCCTCATGTAATTTACTCCCCAGCACGCGTGGATCGACCAGCTTCAACGGGAGGACACGGAAACCCTCTTCACGGGGCAGCCGCATATGATCACCGTCGCTCGCGAAGATGACCTCGTGTCGCAGGGCTCTCAATCCCTTGGCCACCTCAAGCGCGCGGGAGACATGCGACAGAGCATCCCCGCACGGCAGAACCAAAATTTTTTTCATGCCTGCGTGCCTTTGCTAAATCGCATCCGTCCAAAGTGCCGGGAGAATTGGAGACCGGGCCCGGCCGGCCCCGGACTCCTTCTCACCCGCCGTATACCCATGGCGTGTCCGCCATGGTCAAAGGCCGGACCTGATCTCGGCACTCGGCCTCCACCACCCGCAGGATAACCACTGCGTGATCTCCGTCGGTATCTACAATCCGTTCAACCTGGCATTCAATATACGCGGGCAAGTTGGGCAACACGGGCGCAGCGGTCCTTCCCTCCATGAACGCTTCGCCGTTTATCGTTCCGCACACCGCGTGGGTCGGGAAGAAAAACCGCCGGGCGATTTCCTGCTGCCTGTCGCCTACGATGTGCAGGACGGCGCTGCGGCTTTCCGCGAGGCATTTGAACACATTGCTGTCCGTCCGGACCGCCGCCATGATCAGCGGCGGCTTGAAGGACGCCTGCGAGACCCATGTGACCGTGGCCGCCCCGTAGCGGTCTTCGCTGCGCGACGTCAGAACGTAAACGCCGTTCGACAGCAGGCGGAGCGTCTTCCTTCTCGTCTGCGCGTCCATATCCACACCTCCGGCCATTGACGAACGTTAGCCGGTCGTCCCGGGTCCGGTCTGACGATTCCGCTCCCCGATATTTTCGAAGATTTCCCGGGCCCATCCCGTTCTATAGTTCATATCACCCTCTCCGAGCTTTCCGCGTCGCGATGAATTCTGCGGTCTTCCAACCGATGCCATCGGTCATCCTCAAGCTCCCTGTGCTCGCTCGCGAGCAGGTCGAACAGCAGGCGGTCGTACAGGCGGCCGTCGATGCAGTGGCATTGGCGTTGCCTGCCAATGAAATGGTAGTTGAGCCGGTCCCCGATCCGAAGCGACGGATTGTTTTCCACGACCCAGGTATTGATCGAGTGAAGTCCGAGCTCTCGGAATATCAAGCTCAGGAACTTTGACGCGGCGCGGGTTCCGGATCCCCGGTTGCGGAAGGATTTGTCCCCGGCCACCCCCCAAAACGTCGCGGTTCTCGATGCGCGATCGACGTTGTTCAGGCCGAGAATCCCGATGGGCGTGCCGTCCCGATCCGACGTCCACACCCTCATGAAATGCGTTTCCCGCTGCGCCATGATCTTGAGAACGGCGGGCGTAATGATCTGCTTCCCTCCTCCGAAATCCAGCCACTGGTAGTTCTCCTTCTGGGCGAGCCAGCCCGCGGCGAGTTCGATGATTTCAGGCGTGTCCAGGGGCAGAAGCTTCATGTTTGGGCGCCTCGTGCCGCGGGCGAAACCTCAGCGCCGCGCCAGAGCGCATCGTAGGCGGCGAGCAGTTTTGGCGTTTCGTGGCGCCACTCGAGTTCGTTCTCCACGCGCCTGCGCCCGAATTCGCCCATCTCTGCACGCCGGGCGGGGTCGTCCAGCAGCTCGACAATCTTCGCCGCAAGGTCCGAAGCGTCGTTTCTTCGCGCGTAGAGAGAGGCCCGCTGAGCCGAATGGCGTCCTTCGACGAGATCGAACTGCACGATCGGCTTGCCGAGCGCCATGTATTCCATGATCTTGTTCATCGTGGACTTATCGTTCATGTCGTTGGCGATGTCGGGGTTGACGCACACGTCGGCGGTGTTGAGCATCGCGAGCATCTCGCCGTCCGGCACGCGCCCCGTGAAAGTGACGAAGTCGGCAACACCCAGCCCCACGGCAAGCGCCTTCATCTCTTCGAGCGATGTGCCGCCGCCCACCAGGCCGAAGTGCACGTCGGCGCGCCCAAACCCGAGCACGATGTGCCGCACGGCCCGCAGCAAGTAGTCGATGCCTTCCTGCTTCCCCATCACGCCGACGTAGCCGACCAGGTAACGCCGGCCGCGCTTGAGCCGCTCGTCGGGAGGAAGGACCTTCAGGCGCTCCAAGCTCGGACCGCTGCGTACGACGAACACCCGCTCGGGGAGCATGCGGCCGCGCCCGATCGCGATGCGTCGGTAGGACTCGTTGGTGGCGATCGACACGTCGGCGCTGCGGAAGGTCCAGTACTCGAGCTTCAGCATCAGGCGATGGAAGAAACCGCGCCGGCCGAACTTCGCTTCGTAGAGCTCGGGGTTGAGATCGTGGTGATCGAACACGAATTTCTTTCCAAGCAGCTTGAAAAATGCTCCGATCAGGAAGAACAGGTCGGGCGGATTGCAGGCGTGAATCACGTCGAACCCGCGCGTGAAAAGCACCCGCCAGGCGAGCGCGAAAGTCCAGGCGAGCGCAATCGCGTACTCCACCGCATAGCCCGCCGCCCCCGATGCTTCGACGGGCAGGTGGTAGCGGTAGATGTGAATGCCGTCGATCGCCTCGAATTTCCCATCGCAGCCCTTTCCCGTCGGGCAGAGGATCGAAACGCAGTAACCGGCAGCCCGCAACGCGCACGCCTCCTGCCAGACACGGCGGTCGAACGGGCTGGGGAGGTTTTCGACCAGGATCAGGACACGCCTGGATCGGCTCACTACAGCGCCTCCTTCTTGATCGCGGCGACCCACAGGCCCAGAACAGCGCGCATCGGCTTGGTGTATGCCAGGCGCTTTCTGAGTGGATACGGCAGGGCGCCGAGAGTCGACTCAAGCGCAGCGATCACCCAATAGGGGCAGCGCAGGAACCTGCCGCGCGCGCTCGCGTAGAAGCGCACTTCGGCGAACCCGGCGTCGACAAAAAGCTTCCGAATCTCTCTCGCGGTGTATTCGCGCAGATGAAAGCCCGTCGCGATCTGGTCAAAATGCTTCGAGATGTCGTGCGGACCGTACATGCGGTTCGGCGTGATGCACACGTAGGCTCCGCCGGGCGCGAGGCTGCGGTAGATATTGCGCAACTGCTCGCCCGCGTCCTCCGGATGAAGGTGCTCCATCAACTGGTTGCTGAAAGCGACATCGATGCCGCCCTCCGGGACCGGGATGCTGCAACCATCCGACAGGATTAGCTTGAAATTGCCAGGCGGCACGACGCTCCGGGTGATTTCCTCGGACACATCGATCGCGTAGACCTGCTTCGCAAGCGACGCCGCGCGCATTGCGAGCGCGCAGTCTCCGGCGCCGATCTCCATGAACACGCTCTCGCAAGTCAGGAAGCTGCGCAGGAGCCTGAGCGGACGGGTGATATCGTGCTCGCGCTGCGGGAGGTCGCCCACGTGCAGCATCGGATGGTACGGCACGCGCCGAAACAGCTCGTCGTACAGCTCTGAATAGAGCGCGCCCCGTTCCGACCGCGGGGCGCTGCGCAGGCGATCGGCGAGCTCACGCTCGATAAGGTAGTGCTCGCGCAGCGGGTATGCGGTTGGGGTCTCGTCGCCCCGAGGCGCAACCCGCATCGGCGAATGCGCGCGGTCGTGCATCGCGCCACGCTCCCGGGCGGTCGCGTGCGATGCGCTCATGCGGGATTGGCTCATACCCTGACTACCAGCAAATCCCTTCGTAGACACCGGCAATGCTGCGCGAATCGGTAACGCGGACAAAATCGATGATGGCCTGGCCATCGGTCAGGCGCTTGGGAACATCGCGGAACTCCGGCGCTGCATTACCGATGACGATGGTGCCGGCGTGATCGAGGACCTCATCGATGCTCGCGACCATCAGTCGCGATATATGGGGGATGTGATTGAGAATGTAATCGCGATTCGCTCCATGGATGCTCGCCAGGCTGACGCTCTTGTCATAGATACGCAGATCAAACCCCTTGCCTATCAGGCGCTCGGTCAGCTCCACCACCGGGCTCTCGCGTAGATCGTCCGTCCCCGCCTTGAAGCTGAACCCGAGCACGCCGACCTTCTTGCTGCCTTTTTCGATCACGGCCCGCACCCCGCGCTCGATCTGCTGCTCGTTGCTCGGCAGGATTGCCGCGAGGATGGGAAGCGAGACGTCGAGCGTTTTCGCCTTGTACAGCAGCGCGCGCAGATCCTTGGGCAGGCACGAGCCGCCGAACGCGAAGCCGGGCTTCAGGTAATACGGCGAGAGATTGAGCGTGGTGTCCCGGCAGAAAATGTCCATCACGCGGTGGCTGTCCACCTCGAGCCCTTTGCAAATATTGCCGATCTCGTTGGCGAAACCCACCTTGAGCGCGTGCCACGCGTTGTCCGCGTATTTGACCATCTCGGCGGTTTCGATGTCGGTGCGGACGAGCGGCGCCTCGATGCGGGCGTAGAGATTCATCAGCAGATCCCCGCTTGCGCGGTTGAGCTCGCCGATGACGGTCTTGGGCGGGTTGAAATAATCGCGCACCGCGGTCCCTTCGCGCAGGAACTCCGGGTTGATGCAAACACCGAATTCAAGGCCGGCGCGCCGGCCCGAGCACGCTTCGAGCGTCGGAATGACCACTTCACGCATGGTTCCGGGCAGCAGGGTGCTGCGAACCGCCACGACCGGCGCGCCCGGATGGCTGCGCAGGGCCGCTCCGATCTGCTCGCATACGCGGCGCACGTATTTCAGCTCGATGTCGCCGTTGCTGCGGCTGGGCGTTCCCACGCAGATCAGAAACAGATCGGTTCGCTGGACCGCGACGGCGGCATCCATCGTCGCGGACAGCCGGCCGGCGGCCACCTGCTGTCTTATGATCCGGCCGATGTCCTTTTCGATGATGGGGGTCTTGCCAGCGTTGATCAGATCGACCTTCGTCTGCTCCGAATCGACGCCGATGACTTCATGACCTTCCTGGGCGAGGCAACCCGCCGAAACGGTCCCAACGTATCCGAGACCCCAGACGCTAAGCTTCATGACCGCCTCTCATGGTTGCAGCGAATCGAGCGGCGAGGCGCTGCGCCGCAGCAAGCAACCCTTTCTCCGCATACGCGCGCGCCAGCCTGCCCAAGCATTGGTCACAGCATAGGAAGGGGTTGTTGACGCCCGTGCTGCGCTCGCGGGGCGAGGCATAGTCCGAACGGCTCAGCGGTGAACCCCCTGACGAAGCATTACTTCCCGCCCCGAGCCGGACCTGTCGGCGCCGTTGGGGCCTGCTGCTTGTGGTCGAGCCCCTAGATACCCGGCCAAAAGGGACACTTCAAACGTAGCTTTTCGAGCGCGAGCGCTTGGGAATCGCTCGCGGACATCGTTGCCGGGAGATTGGGCGGGCCGCAGACACAAATATCCCGCGATCAACTCGCCCGCCGCTTGATGTCCTTCTTCGTTCCAGTGTCCGGACCCCAATACATTCATGTTCATGGCCAACCTTCGCGTCGTGCGGGGAAAGCCATGCAAAAACACTTTTTTTCGCTGCGCATACTCGGCTAATGGGCGCGCCAGACTCAGGACTTCAATCCTCTTCTGAACAGCAAACGCATGCGATCGATCATCTGCATAGAAGAGGTTCGCCAGGCCGCGCCTTCGAGCCGTCTCAGCGGAATGTTTCGCGTCCGGAGGCACCTGAATTCCGCTCGAAAGGGTGACCAACAAGAACCGCGCTTTGCTCTGCGCCGTCAAATTACTGATCTCCTCGATCAACCTTTCGGCGACTTTCCATGCCTGCAGCCACTCGGAGCCACGCGGCTCAGAGAAGACTCCATCCGACAGTCCTTGCTCGACTGTTTTTTCCATCTTCTCGTCCTTCTCCTCCGGCTCCTCTTCCACGGAGCGCATGCGGCGCCAAATGTCGCGGACGAAGAACCCGGCCTGTATGCCCCTGGAGAAATCCGAGAGGCTCAATACCGCGCGAAATAATGCGCTCGACCTGATCCGAAAAGAGCGGGTGTTTTCAAACGAACGGTCCCAGACAATTTGGCCGCCGTCGTTTAACGTTACATACGGTCGGGAGGCGTGGCTTGGATCGAGAGCACGCACGTTATCCGTAATATCGTTACCCGGAAGGAACGCCAGAACGACGACATCGGGCGCGTACTGAAGTACCCGGTGTTTCAGGAGCAAATACTCCTGGGCAGTGCCGAACCCGGATACTCCAAAATTGAGCACTTCGATGCGCCGCCCGCCGCCTGCATCGCACACGGCCAACAGGCCCTCCATCACGGACGTAAAGCGCTTGTCCTCGGCTACCTGTAGCGCTTCAGTGTATGAGTCCCCAAGCACAGCCACGCGCCAGACGTCCCGGGGCTTGACGACGCCTCGCTCACGGTCCCTCACTCCGGCAGCAGAAATCCGAACCTCCGCGCCCCCCTCATCCGAGTAAGTCCCCTCCGCCCCCGGGCGCCCCGACCATCCGATCAGGGGATCAGGTTCATAGAGTTCCACTCGAGAGAATCCGATCGCTCTCAGCGCAAGCTCCATCAAAAGCAGCGTAAATAAGCCGACCACAATTGCATTCCGGATAAATACCAATACCCTGTCGGCGACGTTTCTGCCCGAAGCGCTCATTTGTCAACGACCCTTCCCAGTCGTCTTAGAAATTGCCCGGCCGATACAACTTCGGGGGCGGACCACGGCGTGCGATCTCCCGGTGCCCGCGACACGACAAAGCGCTGGTCGTCCCGGTCGCCTCAGGAAGAAAAGGGGCCGTCCCTGGGATTCTCCCGCGTCAGTCGGGCTCGAACCGGTGCTCGTAGTTTTGGCGCAACGCCGGGTTCTGCCGCTCCTTGACGAGGAAGCAGTTGCCCATAGCAAGCGTCTCGATCTCGGTGCCCATGAAGCAGCGGAAAGCGTCCTCCGGCGTGCACACAATCGGCTCGCCGCGCACGTTGAAGCTGGTATTGACGATCACCGGGCAGCCGGTGAGCCGCTTGTACCGGCAAAGGAGCTCGTGATAGCGGGCATTCGTTTCCCGGTGCACAGTCTGAACACGCGCGGAATAGTCAACGTGCGTTACTGCGGGGATCGAGGAACGCGGAATATTCAGTTTGGCTATCCCAAACAACCCGTTCTGCTCGTCGGTCATCGGAATCCGGTGCGCTTGAGCCACGTCTGCGACGAGCAGCATGTAGGGACTGTCCACATCCAGGTCGAACCACTGCGCCGCGTCCTCGCTCAGCACGGAGGGCGCGAATGGGCGGAACGATTCGCGGTACTTGACCTTGAGGTTGAGCATCTTCTGCATCGTCGGCGAGCGCGCGTCACCGAGGATCGAGCGGGCGCCGAGCGCACGCGGGCCAAATTCCATCCTTCCTTGGAACCAGCCGAGTGCCTTGCCCTCCGTCAGCGAGCGCGCGCAGGCCTCGAGCAACGCCTCGTCGTCCATGGGCTCGAACACGGCGCCTGCCTTGCTGAGCCAATGCTCGATATCGGCCTGTCCGTATTCGGGTCCGAGGTACCCCCCATGCATTCCATCCAGGGCGCCGTTGATGGGCCGTCCCTGCTTTTGGAACAAGTGGCAAGCGACGAGCGCCGCGCCCAGAGCTCCGCCCGCGTCACCGGCCGCAGGCTGCAACCACAATCGGTCGAAGCAGCGCTCGCGCAGGAGCTTGCCGTTGGCCACGCAGTTGAGCGCAACGCCCCCTGCGAGACACAGGTTTTTCTCACCGGTTTCCCGCGCTACGGATCGCGCGAGCTTCAGCACCACCTCCTCGGTCACCGCCTGGATTGACGCCGCGAGATCCATCTCGCGCTGGGTGAGTGGCGCCTCGGGTTTGCGCGGCGGGCCGCCGAACAACTCGTCAAAGCGGCCGTTCGTCATGGTCAGCCCCGTGCAATACTCGAAGTACTCCAGGTTAAGGCGAAAGCTGCCGTCTTCCTTGACGTCGATCAGGCTTTCCCGGATCGCGTTCGCAAACCTGGGATCTCCGTACGGCGCGAGCCCCATGACCTTGTATTCGCCCGAGTTGACCTTGAATCCCGTGTAATAGGTGAACGCCGAGTAGAGCAGTCCCAAGGAGTGCGGAAAATGGATCTCGCGGACGACTTTCAGGTCGCGCCCGTCTCCCAGGGCAAGCGAGGTAGTGGTCCATTCACCCACGCCGTCCATGGTGAGGATGGCAGCGCGCTCGAAGGGGGACGGAAAAAAAGCACTGGCGGCGTGACTCAGGTGGTGTTCG
>VBDM01000035.1:0-463 GCA_005881355.1 Betaproteobacteria bacterium | reverse complement strand
GCTGGAACAGTTTCTCCTTGATCCACAGCGGCAAAGCCTGGCGGAACGAATCGAACCCGCGCGGGGCGAACGCGAGATAGGTCTCGAGCAAACGCTCGAACTTCAGGAAAGGCTTGTCGTAGAACGCTACCAAGTCCAGATCGCCGGGACGGGTCGCGGATGATTCCAAGCACCATCGGATGGCCCGATGAGGAAATCTCGAGTCGTGCTTTTTCCGCGAGAAGCGTTCCTCCTGCGCAGCAGCAATCACCTCACCGTCTTCTACCAGCGCCGCGGCGCTGTCGTGGTAATAGGCCGATATGCCGAGGAGGCGCATCGCGCCATCAGAACAGCGTGTAAATGAACGGAGCAATGGCCGAGCCCTGCGCGAGCAACAGCATGCCTCCAAGCGCTAGCGACGTCATGATTATCGGCAGCATCCAGAACTTCCGGCGCGCCCTGAGAAATCTCCAAAGCTCCCCGA
>VBDM01000358.1:2157-4316 GCA_005881355.1 Betaproteobacteria bacterium | reverse complement strand
AGTTGCTCGCGCAGGCCCGCGAAATAGAGAACCTTGACTTTCATCGGTACAGCTCCGAATACGGAAAGAACTTCACCGTCTCTCCGGCGCGGATCGGATGGCTCGCCGGGTTGTCGATCAGGCCGTCGGCCCACGCCGTGGACATCAGCACGGCGGAATCCTGCGTGGGATAGAGATCGAGTCCCCCGCGCGCGTTCCATTTTACGCGCAGATACTCGCGGCGGGGATCGGGGTCCAGCCAATCGAAATCGGCGCGCGCGGCGATCGCGTGGGGTTGCACGTCGGTGATTCCTTGCGTCTTGAGCAGGAACGGCCGGACAAATATCAAAAACGTCACGAAGCTCGACACGGGATTCCCGGGCAAGCCGAGAAAGGCGGCCTTTCCGACTCTTCCGAACGCCAGCGGCCGCCCCGGCTTCATGGCGATCTTCCACATGAGCAGCTCGCCCTCGGCCTCGACGGCCGGCTTCACGAAATCCGCCTCGCCGACCGACACCCCGCCGCTCGTGACGATCACGTCGCAATCGGCGGCAGCGCGGCGCAGCATCGCTCGCGTGGCGTCGAGCGAGTCCGGGACAATACCGTAGTCATGGACTTCGCAATCGAAAGTCTTCGCGAGGCCGTTGAGAGTGAAACGGTTGGAGTTGTAGATGCGCCCCGGCGGCAGCGGGTCGCCCGGCATCACCAGCTCGTCGCCCGTGAAAAACAGGCCGAGGCGCACAAGGCGAAAAACGGGGAGCGAGGCGATGCCGACGGAGGCCGCAAGACCGGTGTCCTGGGGACGCAAGCGAATTCCCGCTGGAAGCACTTCCCCGCCCGCGCGGATGTCGCTGCCCGTGAGCCGGATCCACTCCCCTCGGGCGGGAACCTTCTTCACGACGACCTCGTCGCCCTCCTGCACGCAGAGCTCCTGCATCACGATGGCGTCCGCGCCCGCGGGAATCGGGGCGCCGGTGAAGATTCGCGCGGCAGTGCCGGGAGCGAGCGGCTTGCCCGTGGAGCCGGCGGGAATTTTCTGCGCCACTTTGAGCCGTGTCTCCGGCCGCTGAACGTCGGCAGTGCGCACCGCGTAGCCGTCCATCGCGCTGTTGTCCATGGGCGGCACGTTCATCGTCGAGCGCTGCGCGGCGGCCAGTACGCGGCCGGACGCGGCGAGCGCGGGTACCGTTTCCGTCTCGGCGACGGGGCGCGCGCCGTCGAGCAGCCGCTCGAGCGCCTCGTCGACGTTGAGCAATCCCTTGTTCATTTGAATCCGTTGTAGCTCAGGATGAAATCCCCGATCCCGTCGTAGTCGTTCAGATCGAAACGCGGCAGCCGGGTGTCGAGCGAAGCATCCGCGGCGACGGCGACGACGTGCTTGTCTTCGGGATGCAGCAGCGGCTTCGCGTTCTCCTTGCGCCAGATTTCGAGCTTCGGCATGGCGTAATGCTTGTAGCCCTCCACCAGCAGCAGGTCGCAGGGAGAGACGCGCTTGATCTGCTCTTCCAGCGAAGGTTCCGGCTCCCCGCGCAGCTCGTGCACGACGACCCAGCGCTTCTCGGACACGACCACCACCTCGCTGCAGCCGGCTTCGCGGTGGCGGTACGAGTCCTTCCCGGGATGGTCGACATCGAAGCTATGGTGTGCGTGCTTGATCAGCGACACTTTCAGTCCCCGCTCTACGAAGCACGGGATGAGCTGCTCGATCAACGTGGTCTTGCCGCTTCCCGACCATCCGGCGAATCCGAATATTTTCATGCCGAATCAAGCCACCGGACCGTGCCGGCGAAAGCGTCATTGTATCAGGGCGTCATTCCCGTGCGGATATAGCGGGACACCGACAGGGAAGCCGGCATGCAAAGACCTCACGCCCCCGGCGTGCCGGCGTTGGGGAAAAACAGCTGCTCGCCACCGATTTTGTGCCCGGCGATCGCCCTCTGGCCTTCGGGCGAGATCACCCAATCGACGAACGCCTGGCCGAGGTCCTTTTTCACGTTCGGATGCTTGAACGGATTTACGAGCATCACGCCGTACTGGTTGAACAGCCGCTTGTCGCCTTGTACCGCAACCGCAAGCTCGCCGCGGTTCTTGAACGAGATCCAGGTGCCGCGGTCCGCGAGAATGTAGCCGTTCATCGCCGCCGCGGTATTGAGCGCCGGGCCCATGCCCTGCCCCGTATC
>VBDM01000358.1:0-2152 GCA_005881355.1 Betaproteobacteria bacterium | reverse complement strand
GCGATGTCGATGCCGGCCATTTTCCACAGATCGAGCTCGGCGATGTGCGTCCCGCTCCGGTCGCCGCGCGACACGAACGGCGCACCGGCAGCCTTGATCTTCTTGAGAGCTTCGAGGATATCCTTGCCTCCCGCGACTTTCGCGGGATCCGATTTAGGACCGATCAACACGAAATCGTTGTACATCACCGGGAAGCGCTTCACGCCGTGACCCTCGGCGAGGAATTTCTCCTCGGCAGATCTTGCGTGGACAAACACTACGTCCGCGTCGCCCCGGCGCGCGAGATCGAGGGCTTGCCCGGTGCCGAGCGCCACCACCCGCACCTGGATCCCGGTCTTCTTCTGGAAAATCGGCAGGATGTGGCCGAACAGTCCCGATTGCTCGGTCGAGGTCGTTGAGGCGACGACGATAAATTTGCCCTGCGCGACGGCCGGCAGAACGGCCAGCCATCCGGCAAGCAACAGCGATCTTCGCCTCAGGTCCAAGGCAGCTCTCCTTTGATGAACGCAGCGGAGCCGCCCCTGGTCGAGAAACAGGATCTCGTCGCCCAGGCGCCGCGCCTGGCCGAGGTTGTGCGTCGCCATCACAACCTTCGTGCCCGCCGCATCGAACGCCTTGATCACCGATTCGATCTCGCGCGTCGCGCTCGGGTCGAGGCTGGCGGTTGGCTCGTCGAGGAACAGCACCTCGGGGTGGAGCGCCCAGGCCCGCGCGAGCGCGAGCCGCTGCTGCTCGCCTCCCGAGAGCACCCGCGCCGACCGGTAAGCGAGGTGCGACAGCCCTACGCTTTCGAGCGCCTCGCGCACCAGCGCCCCGCGCTGCGGCTCCGGGATTCCTGCGATCTTCAGCGCGTACGCCACGTTGGCGTAGGCCGAGCGGCGCAGCATCACCGGCCGCTGGAACACCATCGCCTGCTTCCTCTGAGCGCCCGGGCGCTCGGGTGCGTTCCACTCGATGCGGCCCGAGGAGGGACCGAGCAAGCCGTGCATCAGGCGCATCAGCACGCTCTTCCCCGCGCCGTTCGCGCCCAGGATGATCGTACTCGGCCCCGTTTCGATCTCGAGCGAAACCCGATCGATGAGGGTTCGCCCGCCGGCGGCGAACGACACAGATAAGCGGCAGCGTTCACGGCGATGACGATGGCAATTAGGATGATTCCCAATCCGAGCGCAAGCGGCAGGTCGCCCTTGCTGGTTTCGAGCGCGATGGCGGTAGTCATCACGCGTGTCACCCCGTCGATGTTTCCGCCCACGATCATCACCGCTCCGACCTCTGCGGCGGCGCGTCCGAACCCGGCGAGGGTCGTCGTCAGCAGCGAGAACCGCGTGTCCCAGAGCAGCGTCAGCGCCGCGTTCACGCGCCCCGCGCCGAGCGAGCGCAATTGCTCCTCGTACTCGCGCCAGGCGTCCTCGATCGCCTGGCGCGAGAGCGCGGCGATGATCGGGAGAATCAGGATCGACTGGGCGATGACCATCGCCGAAGGCGTGAAGAGAATTCCGAGAGGGCCGAGCGGACCGGCGCGCGAAAGCAAAAGGTATACGAGCAGTCCCACAACGACCGGCGGTAAGCCCATCAGCGCGTTGAGCACCACGATCACCGTCTGTCGGCCGGGAAACCTGCTCACGGCGATCGCAGCACCCATCGAGGCTCACGCGCAGGCTGAGGAGAACGATCTCGACCAGCTTTGAGTCGAGCCCGACCAACAGCGCGAGGGCGGTGTTTAGGGCTTCCGGCATGTTCGGCTCATGGTGACCGTTCTCCAATCAGTGCTTATCGATGTTTACGAGGTTTACCCGTGCACCCAACCACACGAGTATGGTGCCGACAACCATGCCTACTAAATAGCCGTACGGCAGCCCGACCGCCATTAGTCCCACGAGCGCAGCGATGGGGAAGTCCAAGCGCGAGTCCGCCGTGTCACGGATGAGCCAGACCAGCGAGAGAGCCTCAAAGAGGAGCAGCACGCCAAGTATGGGCAATGGAAACGCCCGCACTACATGATCGAACCCTGATCCGAAGAGAAGCCCCAGCGCGACGAAAATCAGGCCGTAAATGATGACCGACCCGCCGGTACGGCCGCCAAATGCGTAGTGGCCGGCCATGCCACCGGAGCCATGGCACGTCGGTATGCCGCCCAGCCATGGACTGATCA
>VBDM01000357.1 GCA_005881355.1 Betaproteobacteria bacterium | reverse complement strand
GGCCGCCAGGGCTGCGGCCACGGGAGGGTTGCTTGCGATGTCCAACCCGAAAGCTCGTTCATTGCTCGCCATCGGTTCAAGGTAGTTCAACACAAAATATTCCGGCCGATCTCCGGCGGGCTTGATGGCGAAGTTGGAGAATCCCCGCGGGTCAAGACTGGTGTCGCGCCTTACCCGAGCCTCGAATCTCGCCTTCGCTTCGCTGCGAACATATTCGGCGTAATTGAGGCCCTGAAATCCTGGATATCGGTTCGGCAGGTCGAGGGCTACCACGTAGCGGCGGAATTCGGCGCGGGAGATCGAATCGGAGGTACTGAACAATGCCGCGAGTCCGTGAAGAACGTCGGCGTAGGACTTGATACGCGCCTCGATGACGTGCTGCGCGTCGCTCGCCTGGCGCTCGAATCGCAGCTGCGCCTCGCCCTCGACGTTGTCCTTGATGACGAAGTGCAGCAGTATCGATAGCGCGATCCCGATCCCCAGCACCAGGAAGGGGAAGAAGGTCCTGCCGCGCGGCGCGTTCGCTTCCTTACTGAGTTCGGTGGCGGTCATTTCATGCTCTCGTTTTGGTGATCTAGTCGGCTCTAAATGTCCGGTCCCCAGTGACCTCTGATGCGGCGCCATATTCGGCCATGTGGGGCTCCCACGAAATTGGGCGAATTCCCAAGGCCGCTCTCGAAATTCCTTAAGGGAATGCCTGAGGGGTTTACCCTTACGGGTATCGGCGCTTACTTCGCGACAAAATGCAAGCGGAATGGCCGCCCGCAGCCTGTCCCCGGCCCGTCGCTCCCGGGCTCAGGCAGCAAGGCTTGCGGGGAGCGTCTTCGAAGTCCGAATATGGCTATCGTTCTTTTTACCGACTTCGGCTCGCAAGACCCTTACGTGGGCCAGGTCAAGGTGGTCCTGGCCCGGGACGCGCCCGGCGTGCCGCAGGTCGATCTGCTGAACGACGTGCCTGTATACAACGTCCGGGCGGCGGCGCATCTGCTTGCCTCCCTCGCGCCCGAGTGCCCGCAGGGCAGCGTCTTCCTTGCGGTGGTCGACCCCGGCGTGGGCGGGCCCCGGGCGCCGGTTGTGGTGAAGGCGGACGGGTACCGCTTCGTCGGGCCGGACAACGGGCTGCTGTCCGTATTCGCTGCACGCGCGGCGCAAGTCGAGGTGTTTCGCATTGCCTGGAGGCCCGAGCGCTTGAGTCCGTCGTTTCACGGGCGCGATCTGTTTGCGCCGGCCGCGCCCGCGTTTTTTCCGACGTTCAGGAGGGGCTGGCCTTCTGGTACGAGAACAGCCAGGGACTCGTTGAAATCGCGGTGAATCGGGGAAACGCCGCGGAGAAACTCGATCTCGAGCCGGGAACGGAAGTCGAATGGGCAAGCTGAAAATCTATCCGGGGGCTGCGCAGCCCCCGCTCAAAGAATGAGGATCACCCGGTAGTCGTTGACGTTGGTGCGCGTGGGTCCCGTCACCACGAGATCGTCCAGCTTGGAGAAGAATCCGTACCCGTCGTTGTCGGCAAGCAGTTTTCCCGGGTCGAGTCCGAGCCTTGCGGCGCGCTCGAGCGAGTCGGGCAGCAGCACCGCGCCGGCGTTGTCTTCCGAGCCGTCGATGCCGTCGGTGTCGCAGGCGATCGCGTGGGCGCCAGGCCGGCCGGCGAGGTCGATCGCGAGCGCAAGCAGGTACTCGGTGCAGCGCCCGCCGCGGCCGCTGCCGCGCACGGTGACCGTGCATTCTCCCCCGGAGATCAGGGCGACCGGCGGCTTGGCCGGCTTGCCGTGTCGCGCGATTTGGCGTGCGAGGGCACCCTGGTTCTTTGCCACCTCGGACGCCTCCCCCGTGACCCGGTCTCCGAGACTCACGGTTTGAATCCCGCGCGAGCGGAAGAATTCCTGCGCCGCGCTCAATGCCTGCTGCGCGGTGGCGATCACGCGGTTTTCCACGCGGGAAAAAATTTCGTCACCGGGTTTGGGTGTTTCCGGGACTTCGCCGCGGGCGCCCCGCTCGAGGTGTTCCCTGACCACGGGCTTCGCCTTGACGCCGTAGCGATCGAGCACCTCGAGCGCGTCGCGGTATGTCGTGGGGTCCGGCGCGCATGGACCGGAGGCGATGTGCGTGGGATCGTCGCCGGTGACGTCCGATATGATGAGCGCGATCACCGGCGCCTTGGACGCCGCGGCGAGCCGGCCGCCCTGGATCGCTGAAAGGTGCTTTCGCACGGTATTCATTTCCTGGATCGGAGCGCCGCTGCGAAGCAATTCCCTCGTCGTCGCCTTCAGGGCGTCCATGCCGACGGCTTCGACCGGCAGGCTGAGCAGCGCCGAGCCTCCGCCGGAGATCAGCGCGAGCAGCAGGTCGCCCGGAGCAAGGCGTCTCACCCGGTGCAGGATTTCCTTCGCGGCGGATTCGCCCGACTCGTCGGGAACGGGATGTCCGGCTTCGATCACCTTGATGCGGCGTGTCGGCAGTCCGTGCCCGTGGCGAGTGATGACAAGACCTTCGAGCGCTGCGCCCGCCGGCCAATGCCGCTCGACCGCAAGCGCCATCGAGGCGGCGGCTTTGCCCGCGCCGATGACCAGCGTTTTTCCCGACGGAGGGGCGGGAAGGTGATTCGGGAGGATCTTGAGCGGATCGGCGGCGGCGACGGCCCCCTGGAAGCTCTGTATGAGCAGCTGCTTCGGTTCCATGCGGTCTAGCCTTGGGCGCCCGGAGCAGCGCTCTACAGCCCGGTCATCTCCAGCACCGACTTGAACAAGCCGCTTTCCGGATTACAGAGCTGGTCGAGCACCGTGAAGTGATTCTCTCCCGGGCAAGGAATGTCCGACTCGCGCAGTCGGCCCCATCTTTCGCCGATGAGCCTGTTCTGGAGGTGGAATCCCTCGTTTTCCTCTCCGCCCACCGCCGTATAGAGCGGGGCGTCGGTGGCCGGGGGCAGGAACGCCGGACTCACCTTCAGCGCGGATTTCTCGTCGAGGCGCACGTCGCAATTCACCGAGGGCACCTTGACGATCTCGGCGAGGTCGTACAGGCCGCTGATCGACAGCGCGGCGCGGATGACCTTCCTCGGCAGGTCCGGCGAGTACTTCGGCCACTCGCAGCAGAGCATCATCGCGGCGAGATGTCCTCCCGCCGAATGCCCGCAGAGGTAGAGGCGGTCTGCGGGCGCGCCAAAGTTCCCGCCGTTGCGGTAGAGCCAGGCGCAGGCCTGGACCATCTGCATCACGATGTCCTCGACTTGCACCGCGGGGCATAGAGCGTAGTTCGGCACCGCGACCGTGATCCCGGCCTCGACGAGCGCCGGCGCGACGAAAGAGAAGCGCTTCTTATCCAGGGAACGCCAATACCCCCCGTGGATGTACGCGAGGAGCCCGCGGCTTTTTCCGGGCGCAGGGAAGATATCCAGCTTCTCCGCCTCGGTCGTGCCATAGGGCACGTCCAGATAACAGTCGAGGCGCGCGCGAGCCCGCTCCGAGTCTTTTTCCCAGCGGTCGAAGATCGCCTGATAGTCCTTGACTACGAGCCGCGGGTTGTAAAGGAGGTCGTAGTCGGTCTTGTCGGCGTTCATCTTGTGGCTCCCGGCGCGCGACAGAGTCCCGCCTTCCGCGGAAAACGCCTCCGCTTGGTCTCCCTACGTCGAGCTGCTCACAACGCTTCGCGCCAAAGGTCGAGCGCCTGCTGCACCGGGCGGTCCGAAAAGCTGAAAAGCACCGCCTGTTCGTCGGCTTCGAGCCGGTACGGCAACCAGGAGGGGAGAACAAATACATCCCTCGGCCCGAAGGCGAGAACCTCGCCTCCGACACGGCAGCGGCCTTTCCCCTCGACAACCGCGTACACGGTGGAATCGGTCGAGCGGTAGTCCTTGCCCTTGAATCCCCTCGGCAGGAGCTGCATGAAGGTACCGATCGTCGGCATCGCCCAGTCGCCGGTCACGGGATTGGTGTATTGCAGCTTGTGGCCCCAGCAGGGATGCGCGTTCTGGGCCTGCTTCATCGTCTCGAGCGCTTCGCGGGTGCGCTCGTACGGGTACCAGAAAAGCGGCGAGGTGCGGCTCTTCGCCCGGTATTCCACCGGCTTGTTGTCGCCTTCGGTGCGGCGGGTGTGCTGGACTTCCTGCGGTCCTTTTTCCATGAACTGCGCATCGAGCAGCTCGACCAGCGGCACATCCAGGCCGTCCAGCCACACCATCGGTTCCTTGGACGGATTGCCGTGGTCGTGAAAGGTCCACGACGGCGTGATGACGAAATCGCCCACGCTCATGGTGACCTTTTCGCCGTCCACCGCGGTATAGGCGCCGTTGCCGAGCAGGATGAAACGCAGCGCCGACTGCGAATGGCGGTGCGCGGGCGCGATCTCCCCGGGAAGGATGAGCTGCAACCCCGCGTAGAGGCTGTGAGTGATCGCTGACCGGCCTCGCAAGCCGGGGTTTTCGAGGACGAGCACCCGGCGTTCAGCTTCCTTGGCCGTGATCAGGCGTCCCGCTTCCTGGATGGAAGGCCACATCTGATCCCATTTCCAGAGATAGGGCTTGCAGGGCGTGTTCGGCGTCGGCGTGACCAAGTCGTGAAGCACCTCCCACAGCGGCGCGCTGCTGAGCTTGTCGAGCTTT
>VBDM01000347.1 GCA_005881355.1 Betaproteobacteria bacterium | reverse complement strand
CCTGCACAAGCATCGTCTCGAGCGCGTACTGGTCGTGAAGGACGGCTTCGAGCTGCACGGCCTGATCACGGTCAAGGACATTCTCAAGTCGAGCGAGCACCCCGAGGCCTGCAAGGACCAGCAGGGAAAGCTCCGCGTCGGCGCCGCGGTCGGCGTCGGCGAAGGCACCGAGGAGCGCGTCTCAGCGCTGGTGGAAGCCGGAGTGGACGTCATCGTGGTCGATACCGCGCACGGGCACTCGCAGGGCGTGCTCGACCGGCTGCGCTGGATCAAGCGCAACGCGGGCACGGCCGAAGTGATCGGCGGCAATATCGCCACGTCCGATGGCGCAAAGGCGCTCGTCGATCACGGCGCCGACGGGGTCAAGGTCGGCATCGGGCCGGGCTCGATCTGCACCACGCGCGTCGTCGCCGGGGTCGGCATCCCTCAGGTCACCGCGATCCAGGACGTCGCGGCAGCCTTGGAGAAAAGGGCGACGTCGCCAAGGCGGTCGCCGCCGGCGCGCACACGGTGATGCTCGGCAGCCTTTTTGCGGGTACCGAAGAATCTCCCGGCGAGATCGAATTGTTCCAGGGCCGGTCCTACAAGTCTTATCGCGGCATGGGGTCGCTCGCGGCCATGCAGCAAGGCTCGGCCGAGCGCTATTTCCAGGACTCCTCCGTGCACTCCGACAAGCTGGTCCCCGAGGGGGTCGAGGGCCGGGTGCCCTACAAGGGTCCGGTGACGAGCGTGATCGAGCAGCTGGCCGGCGGACTGCGCGCGAGCATGGGATATTGCGGTTGCGAGAGCATCGACGCCATGCGCACCCGCGCGCAGTTCGTCGAGATCACCGCGGCCGGCATGCGCGAGTCGCACGTGCACGACGTGCAGATCGTCAAGGAAGCGCCGAACTACCAGGTCGAGTAGTGCGCGACAAGATCCTCATCCTCGACTTCGGCGCGCAGTACTCGCAGCTGATCGCGCGCCGGGTCCGGGAGTCGAAGGTCTATTGCGAGCTGCATCCCTTCGACGTCGGCGAGCGCTTCATCCGCGAGTTCGCTCCGCGCGGCGTCATCCTCTCTGGCGGTCCTGCCTCCGTATACGAAGACGCGACCCCGAAGGCTCCCGATTCAGTCTTCAAGCTGGGCGTTCCGGTATTGGGCATCTGCTATGGCATGCAGACCATGGCGGCGCAGCTCGGCGGCCGGGTGGAAAACGCAAGGGTGCGCGAGTTCGGCTACGCCGAGATCCGCGCGCGCGGCCACTCCAAGTTGCTCGAAGGCATCCAGGACCGCGTCAACGGCCAGAAGCACGGGCTGCTGGATGTCTGGATGAGCCATGGCGACAAGGTCATCGCGAGCAGCGACGCGACCCCGATCGCCGGCATGGCCGATGAGACGCGGCGCTTCTACGGGGTGCAGTTCCATCCGGAGGTGACGCATACGCGATCCGGCAGCGCGATCCTCGGCCGCTTCGTGCGCGAGATATGCGGCTGCCGCCCCGACTGGAACATGCCCGACTACGTCGCCGAGGCGGCGGATAAAATCCGCGGGGAAGTCGGAAAGGAGGAAGTGCTGCTCGGGCTTTCCGGCGGCGTCGATTCGGCGGTCGCCGCGGCGCTCATCCACCGGGCCATCGGCGATCGGCTGGCCTGCGTGTTCGTGGACACGGGCCTGCTGCGTCTGAACGAAGCCGAGCAAGTCATGCAGACCTTGTCGCGCAACCTGGGCGTGAAGGTCGATCTGGTCGACGCCGCCGAGCGCTTCCTCGGCGCGCTCGCCGGGGTCGCCGATCCGGAGCAAAAGCGCAAGGTCATCGGGCGCGAGTTCGTCGAGGTGTTCCAGCGAGAGGCGAAGAAGTTTCCGAAGGTGAAGTGGCTCGCGCAAGGCACGATCTATCCCGACGTGATCGAATCGGCGGGGGCGAAGACGAAAAAGGCGCATACCATCAAGTCGCACCACAACGTGGGGGGCTTGCCCGAAACGCTGCATCTAAAGCTTCTCGAGCCGCTGCGGGACCTTTTCAAGGACGAAGTGAGGGAGCTCGGGCTCGCGCTCGGGCTGCCGCGCGAGATGGTGTTCCGGCATCCCTTCCCGGGACCGGGACTGGGCGTGCGCATCTTGGGCGAGGTGAAGCCCGAATACGCAGACCTGTTGCGCAGCGCCGACGCGATCTTCATCGAGGAGCTGCGCGCCGCCGGCTGGCACGACAAGGTGGCGCAGGCCTTTGCCGTGTTCCTCCCGGTGAAATCGGTCGGGGTGATGGGCGACGGCCGCACCTATGAATACGTCGTCGCCCTGCGGGCGGTGCAGACCGCCGACTTCATGACCGCGCACTGGGCGCCGCTGCCGCACGAGCTGCTCGCGAAAGTCTCCAACCGCA
>VBDM01000346.1 GCA_005881355.1 Betaproteobacteria bacterium | reverse complement strand
GCCAGCAGCATGGAGCGTGCCAAGTGACGAATGGTTTCCCCCAGCCCCGAGGAACGCGCCGGAGGAGGGTTGAGCCGATCCTTACCAGCGGTACTATTTTGCGATAAAATTCAAGGACTTTTTCAGAGAGCGGAATGGCGCTGATCGTTCAAAAATACGGCGGGACTTCGGTCGGCACCACCGAGCGAATCAGGAGCGTCGCGGGGCGCATCGCCAAGTTCAAGGCCGCCGGACATCAGCTCGTTGTCGTAGTTTCGGCAATGAGTGGAGAAACCGACAGGCTCATCTCCCTTGCCAAGGAGGTCCAGCCCGACCCCGACCCGCGCGAGTTCGACGTCGTAGTGTCGACCGGCGAGCAGGTAACCATGGGCCTGCTGTGCATGGCGCTTCTCGAGCGCGGCGTCGAGGCGCGCAGCTACACCGGCGGACAGGTCCGCATACTCACCGACAGCTCGCACACCAAGGCCCGAATCCGGAAAATCGACGAGGAGCGCATGCGCGCGGACCTCACCGACGGAAGGCTCGTGGTTGTCGCCGGCTTCCAGGGCGTCGACGCCCAAGGCAACGTCACGACGCTCGGGCGCGGAGGGTCGGACACCACTGCGGTCGCGCTCGCCGCCGCCTTGAAGGCCGACGAGTGCCAGATTTACACCGATGTGGACGGTGTCTACACGACCGACCCGCGAATCGTGCCGGAAGCCCGGCGCCTGAAGTCCGTCACCTTCGAGGAAATGCTCGAAATGGCGAGTCTCGGCTCCAAGGTGCTGCAGATACGCTCGGTCGAGTTTGCCGGAAAATACAAGGTGCCCTTGCGCGTGCTCTCGAGCTTCGAGGAAAAGGGAGAGGGCACGCTGATCACATTCGAGGACGACGCGAAGATGGAGCAGGCCGTCATTTCAGGAATCGCTTTCAACCGCGACGAGGCGAAGATCACCGTCATGGGGGTTCCCGACCGCCCGGGGATCGCGTACGCGATTCTCGGTCCGATCGGAGAAGCCAATATCGACGTCGACATGATCATCCAGAATGCGAGCGTCAACGGCACCACCGACTTGTCGTTCACGGTGCATCGCAACGAGTATCAGAAGGCGCTCGACGTTCTCAACAGCCAAGTCAAGGACCACATCAAGGCGGCCGATATACGAGGGGACAGCAAGATCTGCAAGGTATCCATGGTCGGCGTCGGCATGCGGACCCATGCGGGCATCGCGAGCCGGATGTTTCGCACGCTCGCCGAGGAAGGCATCAATATCCAGATGATTTCCACCTCCGAAATCAGGATCTCGGTCGTGATCGACGAAAAATACATGGAGCTCGCCGTCCGGGCGCTGCACAAGGCGTTCGGGCTCGATCAACCGGCTTGATGCAGGAAAAAAGCGCTCCATCGGTGTGATATAGTGCTCTCGCACGACCGGAGAGATGCCCGAGCGGTCGAAGGGGGCGCCC
This sequence comes from Betaproteobacteria bacterium, assembly GCA_005881355.1. Classification (GTDB taxonomy): domain Bacteria; phylum Pseudomonadota; class Gammaproteobacteria; order Burkholderiales; family SG8-39; genus VBDM01. The sequence continues at coordinate 874 of VBDM01000346.1, read as the reverse complement.
TGCTAAGGCGTTATACGGATTAACCCCGTATCCAGGGTTCGAATCCCTGTCTCTCCGCCAATAACCCCGTCACCGCCTTTGCTATAATCACCGCCTCGTTTCGCGCCCGTAGCTCAGTTGGATAGAGTACTTGGCTACGAACCAAGGGGTCGTGGGTTCAAATCCTGCCGGGCGCGCCAATTTTCCCAGGGGTTGCGCAAGACAACCCCTTTCCTTTGGCTGCGGGAATTCTGAAGCCCATGCCGGACAATAAGGATTCAAACCCGAAACGGACCCACAGCCTGGAGGACCATCTCTACGGCGGGGACTACGGTCACAGCCACGAGGGCGAGGAAGCCTTCGACCACGATCACGATCACTTCGACGCGGACGGCCGCCTCGAAGACAATCCCCTGTGGATCCAGGACCACGTTTCGCTGCTGAGCGTCGGCATCGACATCGGCTCGTCCGGAACGCAGGTTATTTTCTCCCGACTGAATCTGAGGCGCATGGGGGAGGAGCTTTCGAGCCGTTACTTCGTCGTGTCCCGGGAGACGCTGTTCCAGTCCCCGGTCTCGCTCACCCCTTACCGGAGCGAGGAGCTCATCGATGACGTGGAGCTGGGAGCCGTCATCGACCGGGCTTTCGCTGAGGCGAAGCTCCATCCGGACGATATCGACACCGGCGTGGTGATCCTGACCGGCGAAGCTCTGCGGCGCGAAAACGCGCAAGCGATCGCCGGCCTGATCGCGGAACAGCGCGGGGAATTCGTGTGCGCTTCCGCCGGCCACCATATGGAATCGATGCTTGCGGCGTTCGGCTCCGGGGCGGCCCGGGTGTCTCACGATTCCGGCAGGCGCATTCTCAACATCGATATAGGCGGCGGGACCACCAA
>VBDM01000355.1 GCA_005881355.1 Betaproteobacteria bacterium | reverse complement strand
GTCTTGCCCCGATGCGGGACGGGGGCAAGGTAGGGCGAATCGGTCTCGACCAGCAGCCGATCCAGGGGCACCTTGCGCGCCACCTCCTTCAGGGCCCCCGCGTTCTTGAAAGTCACGATCCCGGAAAACGAAATGCGAAACCCCAGGCTCACGGCCGCCTCGGCGACCTCCTGGGACTCGGTGAAGCAGTGCATGACACCCCCGACTTCGGCCGCCCCCTCCTCCCGCATGATGCGCAGCGTGTCATCGGCGGCTTCGCGCGTGTGGACGACCAGGGGTTTCCCGCAGTCGCGGGCGGCGCGGATGTGGGCGCGAAAGCGCTCGCGCTGCCACTCGAGGTCGCCGCTCACGCGGTAGTAATCGAGGCCGGTCTCGCCGATCGCGACCACGCGCGGGTGCCGGGCGAGCTCCACCAGCCGCGCCGGATCCACCGCGGCGCGGTCCTCGTGATCCGGATGCACGCCCACGCTCGCGAAGAAATTGTCGTGTGTTTCGGCAAGCCCCAGCACTTTGGGAAATCCGGCGAGGTCGACGCTGATGCACAGCGCGTGGGTCACGCCGTTCTCCCGCATTTCCTCGCGCACCTCGGCCATCTTTCCCTCGAATTCCGGAAAGTCCAGGTGGCAGTGCGAATCGACCAGCCCGGGAAAAGCCGCGGATGAGGGCGACGCCGCCGTCGCGCCTGATTCGATCTTGTCGCTCACGGCCGCGCGATCAGCCGCTGATACTGCAGCAGGAGGTCTTCGACAAACAGCTTCGCGTTGAGCGGGTGCCGGGCGAGCGAGCGTGCTTGCGCCAGCGCTCGCAGGTACGCGGCGATATCGGCCGCCTCGCAGTTCCGTGAAGTATCGGCGATAACCCCCTCATGGTCGACGTGATACTGAATCCGGCCGGCGACGCGAGCGAGGAGCAGATCGTAGCTCCAGCGCTGCAGCCACCCGACCAGGTCCCATGGCGGAACGCGCAGGACCGCCTCAGCGAGGGCGATCGGATCGAAGCCGGGATCTCCGAGGCCCTCTATGAACCGCAAGCGATCGGCTTCGGATTCAGCGGCCTTCAGCGCGGCGAGCGGCGCTCCTCCGGCGCCCGCCAAAGCCGCCTCGGGTTGCTTCACGCCCTGCTCCTTCAGCCAGCGCGTAACCTGCGCCGGGTCCGGAGGCGGCAGCGCAAATCTCGCGCAGCGGCTGCGCACGGTGGGAAGCAGCCGGTCTATCTGCGTGCTCACGAGCAGAAAGACCGTTCCCGGAGGGGGCTCCTCAAGGCTTTTGAGCAGCGCGTTTTGCGTGTTCGCGTTCATCGCGTCTGCCGGGTAGATCAGGATGACGCGAAGCCCGGCCCGATGCGTTCCGACCGCGAGAAAACCGGCCAGCTCGCGAACCTGCTCGATGCGGATCTGTTCGCTGCGTTTCTCCTTCTTTGTCGGCTCAGCGCCTTCCTCCTGCGGCTCGGGCGCCATGCTGTCCGGCAGGAGCAGCCGGAAGTCCGGGTGGTTGCCCTGCGCAAACCAGCCGCACGCCGGGCAAGTGCCGCAGCCCCGCCGGTCCCCGCGCGGCTTCTCGCACAGAAGCGACTGCGCGACTTCTTGCGCGAACTCCAATTCACCCGAGCCCTCGGCACCCCGTATCAGGATCGCGTGAGGGAGCCGCTCCCGGATGGGGAGCCATGCATTCCACGCGGAATCCTGCCAGCTGAACATGCCGATCAACAGAGGGTCGAAATAATCGCTTCGATTTCTTTCTTGATTTCAGCCAAAGGCTTGCCGCCGTCTACGACCCGCAGCCTACGCGGTTCCGCAGCCGCGCGCTCGAGATAAGCTGCCCGGACCCTCTCGAAGAAGCCCCGGTCCTCGCGCTCGAAACGGTCGGCCGGCGCCTTGGCCAGCCGCGCGAGAGCGACCTCGACCGGCGCATCGAAGACTATTGTCAGATCCGGCTGGAGCCCATTTTGGACCCAACGCTCGAGCGCGGCGATCCTGTCCCTGGCCATTCCCCTGCCCGCGCCCTGGTAGGCATAGGTGGCGTCGGTAAAGCGGTCCGAGAGCACCCAGCGCCCCGCGGCGAGCGCCGGAGCGATCACCCGTGCAATGTGTTCGCGACGCGCGGCGAACATTAACAGGGCCTCGGTCTCGATGTGCATCGGCTGCGAAAGGAGCAGGGTGCGCAGTTTTTCCCCGAGCGGCGTGCCGCCGGGCTCGCGCGTGACCACTACCTCCTTGTCGCGCGAGCGCAGAAGATCGACGATGCCGCCGATATGCGTGCTTTTACCGGCCCCGTCCATGCCTTCCAGGGTTATGAACTTGCCACGGCTCACGGNNNNCGCGCCGGGCATCTGGTATTTGGCGACCGCCCGGTTGTGCTCGGCGAGCGTGCGCGAGAACTCGCTCGTGCCGTCCCCTCGCGACACGAAATACAAGGCATCAGTTTGCGCCGGGTGCATCACCGCTGCGAGCGAGGCGAGGCCCGGCATCGCTATCGGATGCGGCGGCAGGCCCCGCCGCGTATAGGTATTGAACGGGGTATCGGTCACGAGATCCTTCTTGCGCAGGTTGCCGTCGAATTGATCGCCCATGCCGTAGATCACGCTCGGATCGGTCTGCAGCTTTATCCCGAGGCGCAGGCGATTCGCGAACACTGCGGCGATCATCGCTCGGTCGCCCGCGCGGCCGGTCTCCTTCTCCACGATCGACGCGAGGATGAGCACTTCATAAGGGTCCGTGATCGGCAATTCCGGGGCGCGCTGAGCCCACGCCGATTGGATCTGCTTCTGCATCGTGCGGTAAGCGCGCGCGAGCACGGCGAAATCGCTCGACCCCTTGGCGAAGACGTAAGTATCGGGAAAGAACAGTCCTTCCGGGACTCTCTCCGGAGCGCCGAGCTTCGCCATGATCTCCGCTTCCGTGAGGTTTTCCGAATCGTGCATCAAGTCGGCGTGCGCTTGCATCTCGTCGCGCATCTGTCGGAAAATCCAGCCCTCGACGAACCGTATCTCCGCCTGGGCGTAATCCCCGCGCGTGATCTTGCGTATAAGCAGGAGCGGCGTCATGCCGGACGACACCTGGTAGCTGCCCGCCTTGATTTCGGCGCTTGCGCCGTTGGCGCGCGCGAGCGCGTTGAACTTCCAGTCCGGCAGGAGCACGCCGGCGTCGATGATCTGGCGCGTCGCGCTGCGCAGCGAGCTGCCCGGGCGAATCGAGAATTCCACGGACGGCGCAGCGAGCTCTATCGGCGAAAGAGCAAACCAGAACATCCAGCCGCAAAATCCAATTGCGGCAGCCGAGGCCAGCAGGATCAGCAGCTTCAGTCGAAACAGCATCGAATCCGGTAAGAAACGTCGAATCGGGTCGCTTGACTAGACTCGTATAATAGCCGTTAAACAGAGACGGCAAATGAGTTTACCGCTTCAACATACTGACCCCGAGGGCACGGTGGACGCCGATCTTGATGCGGCGAGCTCGGGTAGCATTTTCGCCATCCTCGGCCATCTGGGCGTCCTGAAGTTCAGCGGCGAGGACGCGGAGATCTTTTTGCAGGGGCAGCTGAGCTGCGATGTGACGGGCGTGGGTCTGCGATCGAGCACCTACGGCGCCTATTGCTCCCCCAAGGGCAGGATGCTCGCGAATTTCCTGCTCTGGCGCGGAGAGACCGGATTCTTCATGGCGCTGTCGCGCGATCTCGCTCCGGCCGTGCAAAAAAGCATTTCGAGGTTCGTGCTGCGCTCCAAAGTGAAGGTTTCGGACGCGTCGAACGACGTCGCGCTCGCGGGTGCAGCAGGCCCACAGGCAGAGGGTGCGCTTCGCGGCGTCTTTTCCGATTTTCCGGCAAAGCCGAACGAGGTTTACCGGCAGTCGGGCATGGGTACGGTCATGAGGTTGCGGGATGGAAGGTTCGTTCTGGCGATGGAAAGTTCAAAGGCTCCTGCGCTCCAGCAACGCCTCGCAGGCTCCCTCAAACCCGTGGACGCGCGCGCGTGGCGCTGGCTCGACATCCGCAGCGGCTTGCCTTGGGTGACCGCCGCGACGCAGGACCAGCTCGTTCCGCAGATGGCGAACTTCGAGCTTCTGGGCGGGGTGAGTTTCGACAAGGGCTGCTACACCGGGCAAGAAGTCGTTGCGCGCATGCAGCACCTTGGCAAGCTGAAGCGCCGCATGTTCCTCGCCAACGTCGCTGCAGCCGCGGCCGCCGGGGACGAGCTGTGCAGCGAGGATCTAGGCGACCAGGCGAGCGGGATGGTCGTCAATTCCGAAGCTTCGCCCGACGGCGGCCACGACCTGCTCGCGGTGGTGCAGACTGCGAGCCGCGAAGGCTCGACCGTGCATTTGAAATCTCTGGCGGGGCCGGTGCTGCGCTTCCTTCCCCTGCCCTACGCCATCGCATGAAGCTCAGCTACTATATCTACTATCGCGTGCCGGCGGAGAATGCCGCACGCGCGCGCGCGGCGGTAAGTGCGATACAGCGCGAGCTTTCCGACATCATCGGGATCGGCGGACGGCTGCTGCGGCGCCGCGACGACCAGACCACCTGGATGGAGATCTACGAAAACGTCGCCGATGCCGAGCGTTTCGAGGCAGAGCTGGGCGGGCTGGTTGAGCGCCATGGTTTTGCGGCCCTGCTCGCCCCGGGGTCCGCGCGCAAGCGGGAAGTCTTTCTCGACTTCTAGATGCCATGTGCCTGATCGT
>VBDM01000034.1 GCA_005881355.1 Betaproteobacteria bacterium | reverse complement strand
GACGAGCACATCGGCACCGGCATGGTCGGCGCGCCGGCCTGCGGCGACGTGATGAAGCTGCAGATCCGGGTCAACGAGCAGGGGATCATCGAAGACGCGCGCTTCAAGACCTACGGCTGCGGATCGGCCATCGCGTCCTCGTCGCTCGTCACCGAGTGGGTGAAGGGCAAGACGCTCGACCAGGCGGAGACGATCCGGAACACCCAGATCGCCGAGGAGCTGGCGCTGCCGCCGGTGAAGATCCATTGCTCGATCCTCGCCGAGGATGCGATCAAGGCGGCGATCGTCGATTACCGCAAGAAGCACGGGCTCGAACGGCCCGCCGAAAAGGAAGCCAAGGCGGCATGATCACCCTGACCGAACGCGCCGCGAGCCACGTCTCGAATTTCCTTGCCAAGCGCGGGAAGGGCGTGGGTCTGCGCCTGGGCGTGCGCACCTCGGGCTGCTCCGGGCTCGCCTACAGGATCGAATACGCCGATGCCGTCAACACGGACGACCACACCTTCGAGAGCCACGGCGTCAAGGTCGTCGTCGATCCGAAAAGCCTCCGGTTCCTCGAAGGCACCGAGCTGGACTTCACGCGCGAGGGCTTGAACGAGGGTTTCAAGTTCAACAACCCCAACGTGAAGGACGAGTGCGGCTGCGGCGAGTCCTTCAACGTTTAGCGAGGCCCGGCCTCGCAGTGCCGAGAAAGGGGCGAAACGCCCCTTTTTTTCTAGCCCGGAACCTGAAATGAACCTGAATGAAAACCACTTCGAGCTGTTCGGCCTCCCGGCGCGCTTCGCCGTCGATGCCGCGGCGCTCGATGCGCGCTATCGCGAGCTGCAGCGCGAGGTGCACCCGGACCGGTTCGCGGCCGCCTCGCGGGCCGAGCAGCGCGTTTCCATGCAGCTGGCGACGCGCGTGAACGAAGCCTACCAGACCCTGAAGTCGCCGCTGCGGCGGGCGGTCTATATCCTGCAGTTGCGCGGCGTGGATCCGAAGTTCGAGACGGATACGGCGATGCCGCCTGAGTTCCTGGCGGAACAGATGAGTTGGCGCGAACGAATCGAGGCGGGCTCCGAGAAGCCGGAGGCGCTGCTCCGGCTGCGGGTCGGTTTGCGCGGGGAAAGCGGGAAGCTCTTCGAAAAACTGCGTCATCAGCTGGACGACCGTCACGACGACACGGCCGCCTTGCAGACCGCCCGCATGCTGATGTTCTACGAAAAGCTCGACGAGCAGATCGACGACAAGCTGGCGGAGCTCGAGACATGAGTCTCGGGATCTGAAATGGCTCTGCTGCAGATCGCCGAGCCCGGCCAGTCGCCCGAGCCGCACCGGCGCCGCCTCGCGGTCGGCATCGACCTCGGCACCACCAATTCCCTCGTGGCCACGGTGCGCAACGGCATTGCCGTGGTGCTCAACGACCACGACGGCCATGCGCTCCTGCCGTCGATCGTGCGCTACCTGGGGGACGGAGGAGTGACCGTCGGCCGGCAGGCGGAGGCGGAGCTGGCTCGCGACCCGAAAAACACCGTCGTGTCGGTGAAACGCTTCATGGGCCGCGGCCTGAAGGACGTCACCCACGTCGAGAACAGCCCCTACGATTTCCTCGATTCGCCCGGCATGGTGCAGATCCGCACCGTCTCCGGCGTGAAAAGCCCGGTCGAGGTCTCGGCGGAAATCCTGAAAGTGCTGCGCGCGCGGGCCGAGGAGAGCCTGCTCGGGCGCGCGGGCGGCGAGCTCGCCGGCGCGGTCGTCACGGTCCCCGCGTACTTCGACGACGCGCAGCGCCAGGCGACCAAGGACGCCGGGAGGATCGCGGGCCTGAACGTGCTGCGGCTCCTGAACGAGCCGACCGCGGCGGCGATCGCCTACGGGCTCGAGAACGCCGCCGAGGGCGTCTACGCGGTCTACGATCTGGGCGGCGGGACCTTCGACATCTCCATCCTCAGGCTCTCGAAGGGCGTGTTCGAGGTGATGGCGACCAGCGGCGACGCCGCGCTCGGCGGCGACGATTTCGACCAGCGGCTGTTCTGCTGGGTCGTGGAGCGCGCAAAGCTCGCGCCGCTTTCCGCCGAGGACACGCGGCTCTTGCTCACGAAGTCGCGCGCAGCCAAGGAGTTCCTCACGGCCAACGCGGAGGCGCGCATCTCGGCGACGCTCGGCAGCGGCGAGGCCGTGGACGTGACCGTCACGCATAAGGAATTCCAGGACATGACCCGGCACCTCGTCGCGAAGACCCTGGGGCCGACCCGCAAGGCGCTGCGCGACGCGGGGCTCGAATGGAGCGAGGTGAAGGGCGTGGTTATGGTCGGCGGCGCGACGCGCATGCCGCACGTGCAGCGGATGGTCGCCGAGCTGTTCGGCCAGACCCCGCTCAACAACCTCGACCCCGACAAGGTCGTCGCGCTCGGCGCGGCGATCCAGGCCGACGTCCTCGCCGGCAACAGGGCGTCCGGCGACGATTGGCTGCTGCTCGACGTGATCCCGCTGTCGCTCGGCATCGAGACCATGGGCGGGCTGGCGGAAAAAGTGATTCCGCGCAACTCGACGATACCGGTCGCGCGCGCGCAGGAGTTCACCACGTTCAAGGACGGCCAGACCGCGATGAGCGTTCACGTGGTGCAGGGCGAGCGCGAGCTCGTCTCGGACTGCCGCTCGCTCGCAAGGTTCGAGCTGCGCGGCATTCCGCCGATGGTCGCGGGCGCCGCGCGCATCCGCGTCACCTTCCAGGTGGACGCCGACGGCCTGCTGTCGGTGTCGGCGCGGGAGTCCACCACCGGCGTCGAAGCCGCGATCGCGGTCAAGCCCTCCTACGGGCTCACCGACGAGCAGATCACGAAGATGCTCAGGGACTCCTTCGACCATGCCAGGGAAGACGTGCATCTGCGCGCGCTGAAGGAGCAGCAGGTCGAGGGCGGACGCATGCTCGAAGCAACCGAGGCGGCGCTGCGCGAGGACGCCGACCTGCTTTCCGCGGAAGAATCGGCCGCGCTGCGCTCGGAGCTCGACGTGCTGCGCAAGACGCTCTCCTGTACCGATCATCGCACCATCAAGTCGGCCGTCGAGCGCGTCAACCGCGCCACGGAAGCGTTCGCCGGGCGGCGCATGGACCGCTCCATCAAGCGCGCGCTCGCCGGCAGGAAGGTCGAGAGCTTCTAAGGCCTCATGCCGCGGATCATCGTCCTGCCGCACGAGGAGCTGTGTCCCGAGGGCACGGTCATCGAGGCGAAACCCGGCATGTCGATCTGCGATAACCTGTTGCAGAACGGCGTGGAGATCGAGCACGCCTGCGAGAAGTCCTGCGCCTGCACCACCTGCCACGTGGTCGTGCGCGAGGGTTTCGAGACGCTCGACCCGTCGGAAGAGAACGAGGACGACATGCTCGACAAGGCCTGGGGACTGGAGCCGAGCTCGAGGCTCTCCTGCCAGGCGATCGTCAAGGACAGCGATCTCACCATCGAGATCCCGAAGTACACGATCAATATGGTCAAGGAAATCAAGTGATGAAATGGACCGACACCCTCGACATCGCGATCGCGCTCTCGGAAAAACATCCGGATGTGGATCCCTTGTCCGTGCGTTTCACCGACCTTTTCAAATGGGTGAGCGAGCTCGACGGCTTCGACGACGACCCGAAACACTGCGGCGAGAAGATCCTCGAGGCGATCCAGATGGCGTGGATCGACGAGGTCGGCTAGTTCCTTAGTGAAACGCTGAATCGAACGGCTTCTTGCAGAAAAGGGCGGAAGTTTTGGCGGAGACCCCATCTCTGCGATTTACTGTTCCGAGGAAAAGCGGTGCCAGCGCGGGCCGCGCAGGCGCTCGAACACCAGGTAGAGCGTCGGCAGCACGATAAGCGTGAGCAGCGTGGCCGTCACCAGGCCTCCGATCACGACCACTGCGAGGGGCTTTTGGGTTTCCGAGCCGATTCCGGTCGATATCGCCATCGGTAAGAGGCCGAGCGCCGCGAGGAGGCCGGTCATCAGCACCGTGCGCATGCGCGCGAGCGAGCCGCGCATCACCGCCTCCTCGGGCGAGGCGCCGGCATCGCGCAGCTGGTTGAAATACGCGACCATCACGACGCCGTTCAGCACCGCCTGGCCGAACAGGGCGATGAAGCCGATGGCGGCCGACACCGAAAGCGGGATGCCGGTGACGAGCAGCGCGAAGATTCCGCCGATCAGGGCGAAAGGAATGTTGAGGAGGATGAGAAGCGCGCTGCGGAACGCGCCGAACGCGTCGAAAAGCAGGAGGAAGATCAGCAGCACCGACACCGGCACGATGATGGCAAGCCGCGCCATCGCCCGCTCCTGGTTCTCGAACTCGCCGGACCAGGTGACGCTGTAGCCGGGCGGCAGCTTCACCCGCCCGGCGACCCGGTCCTTCATGTCCGAAACGACGCTTCCCATGTCGCGGTCGGCGATGAAGATGCCGATCGAGTACACGCGCACGCCGTTCTCGCGCGCGATGTTCATCGCTCCGCCGATGGTGCTGAACTCCGCGACCTGCGAAAGCGGCACGTACGCGCCCGTGGGGGTGCTCACCGTGATCGAGCGCAGGTTGGCGATGTTGCGCTCGGAACCCTTGAGCCGCACGGCGACGCCGAAGTGGCGCTCGCCCTCCCAGAGCTGCGTCGCGGCCTTCCCTCCCAGCACCATCTCGATCACGTCCTGGATGTCGGCGACGTTGAGCCCGTAGCGCGCCGCGGCCTCCCGGTCCACGCGGATCAGCAGCTGCGGCAGCTCGCCCAGGCGATCGATGAAGGCGCGCTTCACGCCCTGCACGTCCTTGATCGCGGAGAGCACCTGCTGAGACTGGTCCCGCAGGACGTCGAGATCCTCGCCGAACACCTTGATGACGATCTGGCCGTCGATCTGCGAGATCGATTCGAGCACGTTGTCGCGGATCGGCTGCGAGAAGCTGGGCTCGATTCCCGGAAAGCGCGACATCGCGCGGTCCATCTCGTCGACGATCCGGCGCTTGGAAACGCCCGGGCGCCACTGCGACTCGGGATTCAGGGTCACCAGGATCTCGCACATGTTGATGAGCTTCGGGTCGGTCCCGTCCTCCGGCCTGCCGGACTTCGATATGACGCTCTCGACCTCCGGAACGGTAGCGATCGCCGCGCGGAATTTCGCCGTCATGGCTTGCGCCTCGGTGACCGACACCGAGGAGGGCAGCGTCACGTTGATCCAGACGGAGCCCTCGTTCAGCTCCGGAAGGAACTCGGTGCCGAGCTTGGGCACGAGCGCGAGGCTCGCCGCGAGCACCGCGAGCGCGATTCCGATCACGGTCTTCTTGCTGCGGATCGCCCAGGCGAGCACCGGCTGGTACACGCCCTTGCAGGCGTGCACCAGGGCGTTCTCGCGGTCCGGCAGGTTCTTGCGCAGCATCCAGAGGCACAACAGCGGCACCAGAGTCAGCGACAGGATGAGCGAGCCGACCAGCGCGGAAGTCACCGACCAGGCCATCGGCGCGAAGATCCGCCCCTCGTGGCGCTGCAAGGTGAAGATCGGGATGTGCGCCGCGATGATGATGAGCATGGAAAAGAGCGTCGGCCGGCCGACTTCCACGGCGGCATCCAGGATCTTCTGCAGGCGGGGCGTGCGGTCGTGCGCTCCTTCCGAGAGCTTGCGGAACACGTTTTCGACCACGATCACCGCGCCGTCGACGATGATCCCGAAGTCCATGGCGCCCAGCGACAGCAGGTTCGCCGGAATCCCGACCCAGGTGAGGCCCAGGAAAGTGGCGAGCAAGGACAGCGGGATCACCAGTGCCACGATGAAGGCCGCGCGCAGATTGCCGAGGAAAAGCACCAGCACGAGCGTGACCAGCATCGCGCCTTCGACGAGGTTGGTGAACACCGTCTTCAGCGTCCGGTCGATCAGCCAGGTGCGGTCGTAGAACGGGACGATCCTCGTTCCTCTCGGAAGCACGGAGGCGTTCAAGGAGTCCACTTTCTCCTTCACGGCCTTCAGCACCTGCGAAGGGTTCTCGCCCTTTCGCATCAGCACGATGCCGGTGACGACGTCGTCGTCGTCGTCCTGTCCGACGATCCCCTGGCGCGGCACCGCGCCCACGCTGACCTGGGCGACGTGCTTCACGAGGATGGGCACGCCGTTGCGCTCGGCGACCACGATGCTGCCGATCTCGTCGGCGGAGCGCAGCAGCCCGATGCCGCGGATGAGGTATTGCTGCCGGCCCTGCTCGAGGTAGCTTCCCCCGACGTTGGCGTTGCCGCGCTGCAGCGCCGAAAACAGCTGTTGCAGCGTCACCTTGTAGTCGCGCAGCTTTCCGAGATCGGGATTGACCTCGTATTGCTTGATCAGCCCGCCGAAGCTGACGATGTCGGCGACCCCCGGGATGAGGCGCAACTGCCGCTCGACGACCCAGTCCTCGATCGAGCGCAGCTCGCGCGCGTCGAGCGAATCGGATTTCAGGCGATAGCGGTAGATCTCGCCGATCGGGGTGGAAAGCGGCGCGAGCGCCGGCTGCGCGCCCTCGGGCAAATCCACTTCGCGCAGCCGTTCGACCACCTGCTGGCGCGCGAAATAGGCGTTGGCGCGGTCGTCGAACGTGATGATGATGAAGGAGAGGCCGAACTGCGTGTGCGAAAACATGCGCACCGCGTTGGGCAGCCCCGACAAGACCACCTCGAGCGGGATCGTGACCTGCTTTTCGACCTCCTCCGGGGCGCGACCGGGGTAGAGCGTGATGACGTTGACTTGCGTGTCGGTCACGTCGGGAAAAGCCTCGATCGGCAGCGACTTGAATGCCGCGAGGCCGCCCGCGACGAAAAGGACGGACCCGAGGACGATGAACAGCGGCTTTTGCAGCGCGAACGCGACGATGCGTTTGATCATCGGGCCGCGGCGCCTGCCTCAGGCTGGCGCGCCGCCGGACAGTTGCCGATACAGGCGATGCAGGAAGAGATTCCCCTCGATGACCACCTTCTGGCCGAGGTCCACGCCGGAGGCGACGCTCGCCACGCCTTCGCGCACGGCGTCGACTTTCACTTCCACGCGTGCGTAGCGGCCCGGCGTTTCCTCGACGAAAACGTAATAGTTGCCGCCCGCGAGCACGAGCGCTTTTTCCGGCACTTGCAGGTCGGCTCGCGACTTGTCCTGCAGCTCGGCGGTGACGAACATCTCGCCCTTGAGCTTCCGGTCGCGGTTGACGACCGACCCGCGCACCTTGACGGTGCGGGAAGCCGGATCGATGAAATCGGAAATCGTCTCGATCGTTGCGGCAAAACCTTCCTCCGGCCAGGCCGAGGAGCGCAGCGTCACCGTCTGCCCGCGCTTCAGGCTCGCAAGCTGGCTCTCGGCCGCGTCGAGCTGCACCCACAGGCGGGACGGATCGGTGATGACGAACATCGCCGGGGAGTTGGAGAGCTGCAGGTCGGTCCGCAGCTCCTGTCCCGGATTGATGTTGCGCTCCACCACGACGCCGTCGATCGGGCTCGCGAGCGCGAGGTTCTGGTCGACCGATTCGCTGCCTCCGCCGTAGAGCTTGATCTTGCCCGAGGCGCGGGCGAGCTCGGCCTCGGCGCGGGCGTAATCGGCTTCCGCGGTGATCAGCTCCTTGCGGGAGGAAACGCCGGCGGCGTGCAGCTCGCGCAACCGGCCGAGATTCTTCTCCGCGAGGGCGAAATCCGATTGCGCCCGGCGCGCGTCGGCCTGCGCCTGGCCGAAATCGGGAGAGGCGAGCACCGCCAGCGTCTCTCCCCGCTTCACACGGTCTCCGGCCCTCACCAGGATGTGGATCACGCGCCCCGCGAAAGCCGGGAACAGGCGCACCGTGCGGTTCTCGTCCCAGACGACCCGCCCGGTGAGCCGCAATAGCTGCGGGGCGCTCTCGCCGACCGGCTCGGTCGCAAACGAAGCGAGCTGCGCGCTGCCTTGCGGAAAGACGATGCGCCCGTCTTCGAGTCTCGGCCGCGCCACATCGGACTTCGCATCCCCGTCGTTGCACGCGGATACGAACGCCGCTGCGGCGAGCGCCAGCAGCGTTCCCGGAAATCGCCGGATCATGCTCATGTTCTTTTCCGCCGTCCCCGAAGTTACTCGACCTTGCCCGAGCTGATCAGCCAGGCCGAAAGCGCCCTGGCGTAGTCGTTCCGCGTCGAGGCCGCGTCGACCTGGATGGCGCGCAGCGTTCTGCGCGCGTCGAGCAGGTCCATCACCCCGATCGCGCCGTTCTTGTAGGCGAATTCCGCCGAATCCGCCGCCTTTTTCGCCTCCACCAGCAGCGACTCGTCGTGGCGCCGCATGCGCTCGCCCGCCGCCTCGAGGTCCGAGAGCGTCCGGGAGAATTCCGACCGTGCCTGCGCGCGCGCCTTGTCGAGAGCCTCGAGCGCAGCATTGTAGTCGACCTCGGCGCGCTGGATCTCGCCCTCGTACCGGTAGCGGGCGAAAAACGGCATCGAGACGAACACGCCGTAGCTGTTGCCGGTGCCGAACGCGTTGGCGCCGCTCCCGACCGGAAAGTGATCGAACTGCGCCCCGACCGTGACGTCGCGCGTGCCCAGGCTCCGGGCGAGCTCGCGCGCCGATCGCGCCGCCTCGATCCGGCTTTTGGCGGCGCGCACGTCCGGACGCCGCTCGATCAGCTCGTCCGCGACGCCGCCCTCGCCCATGTCGGCGAGGGTGGGCCAGGGGTCCACGGCCTGGATCGCTCCGGCCTGCGCTTCGGCGCCGATCAGATAGGCGAGCGCGAGCTGCGCGCGGCGCAGATCCCCCTCGGCCGCGCGCGCGTCGTTCGCTG
>VBDM01000352.1 GCA_005881355.1 Betaproteobacteria bacterium | reverse complement strand
GTCAGCTACCTCGACCAGAAGCTCGCACTGCCGGCGCTCACGCCCGACCGTGAGCCGCTCCTCGAGTACGACCTCACGCGCGCCATTGCCCGCGCAACGGTGACGTCGAAGCCGGTCGTGGGAGTGATGAGCGCCTTGCCGGTGTTCGGCATGCCGCCGAGCCCGATGACCGGCGGCCAGCCGATGGAACCGCAGGTGTTCGTCGGCGAGCTGCGGCGCGACTACACCGTAAAGCGCGTGAGCCTGGACGCGGAGAGAATCGACGACGACATCAAGGTGCTGCTCGTCATCCACCCGCGCGGAATCGGCGACCGCGCCCAGTACGCGCTCGACCAGTTCGTGCTGCGCGGCGGGAAGCTGATCGCTTTCCTCGACCCGAACGCCTACTTCGATCAGATGGGCGGGATGGCCTCCATGGGAATGGGCGGCGGCACGCCGTCCTCGCTCGACAGGCTGCTCAAGGCCTGGGGACTGGGCTTTGATTCGGGCAAGGTCGTGCTCGACATGCGCTACCTCACGGGAGCGGGAGCGCGCACGCTGCCGACGCTGCTCTCGCTCAACGACAATGCCTTCGACCCCAACGACATCACGACCGCGCGGCTCGGATCGCTGCTCATGCCGTTCGCGGGCGTGTTCACCGGCAAACCGATCGAGGGGCTCAACGAAACGGTGCTGATGAAGACTTCGGCGTATTCGCAGCTCGTCGATTCGTTCTCCGCCATGACGCAAGGGGAGGCGGCCATCAGAGGGTTTGCGCCTTCCGGAACCGAGTACCCGCTCGCGGTCCGCCTGAGCGGCAAATTCAAGACCGCATTTCCCGAAGGCCCGCCGAAGGCCGATGACAAGGGCGACAGGAAGGCCGCGGCCTTGAAGGTCTCCCAGGCGGCGCCGCTCAAGGAATCGTCGGCGGAGAACGCCGTGGTACTGGTCGGCGACAGCGATTTCGTCAACGACGGCGCGGCGGTGCAGATCCAGGAGATTTTCGGGCAGAGGATCGTGATCCCGCGCAACGGCAACCTCGCCTTCGCCCAGGCGCTGGTCGACCAGTTCGCTGGGGACCCCGCGCTCATCAAGCTGCGCAGCCGCGCGAGCGCTGCCCGGCCGTTCACCGTGATCCGCGACATGGAAGCGAAGGCGCAGCAGGCTTACCTCGGTAAGATCAAGGAGCTCGAGGCGAACCTCACCCAGACGCAGGAAAAGCTCAACGCGCTGCAAAAGGGCAGAGGAACCGGGGCAGGCGCGATCCTCTCGGCCGAGCAGCAGGTGGAGCTCGAAAACTTCCGCAGGAAAGCGGCCGAGACGCGCCTCGCGTTGAAAGAAGTGCGCCGCGAGCTGCGCGCAGACAGCGAGGCGCTGCAGTTTTGGACCAAGGTGCTGAACATCGCGCTGGTGCCCCTGCTCGTTGCGGTCGCGGGCATCGCGCTGGCGATATGGCGTCGCCGCGGGGTGCCCGCTCTATGAACCGCAAGCAGTTCCTCATCGCGCTCGCGGTGCTCGCAGTCCTCGCCGCCGCGGGCGCCGCCGTCGTCGTGTCCGACCGCTCGGGCTGGACGAGCGCCGATACGCGCGCCGGGCAGAAGGTGATCGACGGTCTGCGCATCAGCGACGTCGCCGAGATCGCGATCCGCGATGCCGCGGGCGAGCTGCATCTCATACGCGGCGATTCCGGCTGGAACGTGCGCGAGCGCGCTGGTTTTTCCGCCGAGACGGATCGGATCGGGGAGCTTCTGGTGAAGCTTGCGGAGCTGAAAGTGGTTCAGAGCGAGCCCTTTCCCGAGAGCCAACGCGCGCGCCTGGAGCTGGTCGAACTGAAAGATAAGGCCGGGCAGGGCGCGGGAACGCTGCTCGAGCTGAAGGACGCCAAAGGCGGCACGCTTGCCCGGCTGCTTTTGGGCAAGAAAGTCGTGAAAAGCACCACGGTCGCCTCGGTTGGGCGCGGCGAGGCGGAGGCGACGGGCCGCTATCTCGCGGCGGGAAGCGACGCCGGCACGATGCTGGTGGTCGCGGAGCCCTTGACGCAAGTCGAGTCGAAGCCGGACGCATGGCTGGTGAAGGATCTCATCCGCGCCGACGGCGCGAGGTCGATCACCTCGTCGAAAGACGGAAAGCTGCGCTGGACGGTGACGCGCGAACGCGAGTCCGCGGACTGGAAGCTCGCCGGCTCAGTGGAGAAACCCGATCTGCAGAAAGCGACCGACCTCGCGAGCTCGCTCAATTGGGTGAACCTCGTCGACGTCGTCGCAGATCCGGCCAAGGTCGACACGGGCCTCGATCATGCGGTCGTCGTCAAGGCGGAGACCTTCGACGGCCCGAACTATACGCTCAGGATCGGCAACCGGGCCGGCGACAACTATTACGTGCGCGTCGTGGTCTCGGGCGAGCCGCGCAAGACCCGCGCCCCGGCGAAGGACGAGAAAGCCGAGGACAGGGGAAAGAAGGACAAGGAGTTCGAGGAGCAGCGCAAGAAGCTCGTGGAAAAGCTCGAGCGCGAGAAGAAGCTCGACAAGTGGACTTATTTGGTCGGGAAGAACGTC
>VBDM01000351.1 GCA_005881355.1 Betaproteobacteria bacterium | reverse complement strand
TGGCGGCGGCCAAGGCCGGCAAGCCGCTGCCCGACGGCTCGGTGCTGTTCGCCGAAGTGTATGCGGCGAAGCTCGGCGCCGACGGTAAGCCGGTCGTGGGCGACGACGGCTTCTTCGTGCCGGAAAAACTGGTCGCTTACACGGCGATGGCGCGTGAAGCGGGCTGGGGCAAGGACATCCCCGAGATGCTGCGCAACGAGAACTGGAACTACGCGGTCTTCACCACCGAGAAGCAGCAGCGGCCCGGCGTGAACCAGGCCGAATGCCTCGGCTGCCACAAGCCGCTCGACAACGTCAGCT
Organism: Betaproteobacteria bacterium; assembly: GCA_005881355.1. Classification (GTDB taxonomy): domain Bacteria; phylum Pseudomonadota; class Gammaproteobacteria; order Burkholderiales; family SG8-39; genus VBDM01. Next base: position 6,647 of record VBDM01000351.1, on the reverse strand, counting down.
ACACCTTCACGCTGAAGCAGCTCGCCGGCGCGAAGTAAGCCGCGTGGCGCGGCGCTTCAGGGCATGAAGCCGCCGCCGTTCACGTGGATCGTCTGGCCGGTGATGTAGCGCGCGTCCGGGCCGCACAGCATGCGCACCATCGCCGCGACCTCCTCGGGCTCGCCGCGGCGGCCGATCGGCGGCAGGCCGCGCCGGTCGCGCGGTCGGGCCGGCGCGCCCGGCAGACCGCGCACGGTCTCGATGGTCCCGGGCACCACGCAGTTGACCGTGATGCGGCGCGGCGCGAGGTCGAGAGCGAGTGCCCGCGTCATGCCGGCGATGCCGGCCTTGGCGGCGATGACGTGGGCGCGACCGGTTGCGCCCCGGTGCGCCGTGAGGCCTCCGATGTTCACGATCGCTCCGCCGCGCACGCGGATCAAATGGGGCAGGCAGGATTGGGTGCACAAGAACGCGCCGTCGAGCACCGTCGAGATCACGCGCCGCCATTCCTCGAACTTCATTTCCTCGAAGCGCACCTCGCTCCGTATGGCGGCGTTGTTGACCAGGACATCGAGCCGGCCGAACTGCCTCACGGTCGCGTCCACCATCTTGGCGACCGCGCCCGGATCGGTCACGTCGGCGAAATGCGCGGCAGCTGTCCCGCCCGCGGATTTGATCATCGAGACCGTGTGCTTGGCCTCGGCCTGGGAGGTGTTGGCGTTGACCATCACCATTGCGCCGCCCGACGCGAGCGAGCGGCAGATCGCGCGGCCGATGTTCCTCGCGCCGCCGGTGACGAGCGCGACTTTTCCGGCAAGCTCGGTTCCGGGAGTCATCCCGGCGTTGCTGGTCACTCGGGCTCTCCGCGGTCCTCAAGCCATGAAGGGTCGCCGTGCATAGGCCAAGTTATAATTTTCGCCGCAGTCCCCGACGCAGGCTCTCGGCCTTCTCGCGGCCGCGGCCGTCATGCGGGCCCGCATCTGCTGATGTTCGCGCCCGGCGGATGGCGCTCGGTCATCTCGCGCTGGACCGCGGCGGGCGGCAAGGAGGCGTTCGGACAGATGGACGCGCTCGCGACGCTCTCGCGGCACTTCACCACGATCGCCTACGACCGCCGCGAGTGCGGTCAGTCGGGCGGGCGGGTCGAACCGCTCAACTGGGACCTTTATGTGCAAGAGGCCAAGGCGCTCCTCGATCTGGCCGGAGCGAAGCAGGTTTACGTCCTCGGCTCGTGCATGGGCGCCTCGCTTGCGCTCGCGTTTGCGGTGCGCCACCCTGCGAACTGCACCGGGCTGCTTCTGCACTGGCCGGTGGGCGGTTACCTCTGGATGAAAAAAGGCCACGAGTTTTTCAAACGACACATCGGCTTCGTGCGCGCGAAAGGCCTCGCGGCCGTGGTCGAACGCGCGCCGCGGGGCGAGAATTTCTGGCTGGACCCCGAGATCGGGCCGTGGGGCTCGCCCGCCGCGATCTATCCCGAGTTCGCGAGCGAGCTCATCGGGCGGGACGTGGATCGCTATCTCGATATCTGCGCGAAAAGCCGGGACGCGATCTTCAACGACACCATGCCTTCGGGCGCGAGCGGCGAGGAGCTCATGCAGATTCGGATTCCGGCGCTCATCATGTCAGGAGCGGACAGCCGGCACACCGTGTCGGCGTCCTGGACGCTGAAGGAACTGATGCCGCAGTCGGAGCTGTGGGAGGTGCTGCCGCCGCACCAGACCGGGCAGAACACGTTGGAGCAGATTCTGCGGTTCAAGTCGCGCTTTGACTCTGCGGTGCAGGCCGCCTAGGCTCGCGCAAATGCTAAGCCGGCTCCCGGCGCTCGCGCGCCTTCTTATCGCGTTGACCGCGATCAATGTCGCCGTGTTCGCGGCGTTTCGGGTGGTCTTCTGGGCGGCGTTTCACGAGGCCTCGGCGAGCGCGTCCTGGGCGGACATCCTCAAGGCGCTCTACCTGGGGCTCAAGTTCGACCTGAGGCTTGCGCTGCTTCTCGGTCTGCCGCTCGCGCTCCTCGGCTGGATCCCGATTTTCGATCCGGCGCGCCGGCGCGCCGCGCGGATCGCCTGGCTCGGCTATCTCGCGGCTGCGCAGTGCGTCGTGCTGCTCCTCTACTTCGTCGATTTCGGGCATTACAGCTATGTGCGGGAGCGGCTGAACGCGAGCCTCGCCGATCATCTGACGCCGGTGGCGGTGGCGGCGCGGGTGGCGTGGGAGACCTACCCTGTATTGCCGGGCGTTCTGGGGCTCCTGCTGCTCGTCTCCGGGTATGCCTGGCTCGCGCGTCGCGCGGCCCGAAGCGCGCTCGCGCCGGTCGCCGAGCCTCTGGGCAAATGGCCGAGACGCGCGGCGGTCGGAGCGCTCGCGGCGCTCTACCTCCTGGGCCTCTACGGCAAGTGGTCGCGCTACCCCTTGCGCTGGAGCGAGGCGTACTTCTCCTCGAGCGAGGCGGTGGCCGCGCTCGCCCTCAACCCGGTTCTGTTTCTCGCCGACACCGCCGAAAACCCCGGCCGGCCCTACGACGCGGGCAAGGTGCGCGAGCACTATTCCTATATGGCGTCGCTCCTCGGGGTCAAGGCGCCGGACCCGCAGAACCTCGTCTTTGCCCGGTACGTGACGCCGCGGAACCGGCCCGCCGTCAAGTACAACCTCGTGGTGATCCACCTGGAGTCGTTTGCCGCGTTCAAGGCCGGCGTGTTCGGCAACCGGCTCGACGCGACGCCCGCATTCGACGCGATCGCGAGGGAGGGAATCCTCTTCACGAACTTCTTCGTGCCCTGAGCCCGAACACCACCGCCTCGCGCAATCCGCTCGTGGTGAACCAGCACACGCTGGTCAACGCGCTCGAAGGTTACTCGAAATACTATTTCCTCGGCGGCAGCGCGACCTGGGGCAACATCCGCGGGCTGTTCGCGCACAACGTTCCGGGCTTGCACATCTACGAGGAGGGAGATTACGACGCGCCGCAGGCCGACGGTTGGGGCGTTTCGGATATCGTCCTCTTCGAAAAGGCGCTCGAGGTCCTCGGCAGGGAGAAAAAACCCTTCTTCGCCTTCATTCAGACCGCGGGGAACCACCGGCCGTATACGATCCCGGAGGACCGGCGCGGATTCGAGCTCAAGCAGGTTGAGGGCGCGGCGCTCAAGGACAACGGGTTCGAGAGCCTCGCGGCCTACAACGGCCTGCGGTTCCTGGACTATTCGCTGGGGACCTTCTTTTCGCGGGTGCGGCAGGCACCCTACTTTCAGAATACCGTTTTCGTCATGTACGGGGATCACGGCAACCCGTCCGACCAGCCGACCGCCTGGGAACAGTTGAGGCTCACGGGCTATCACGTGCCGCTGGTCATCTATGCGCCGGGGCTGATCAAAGGCGCCCGGCGCATCGACTTCACCGCGAGCCTGCCCGATTCCCTGCCGACGTATCTGGGCCTTCTGGGAGTTCCCTACCTCAATACGGGACTCGGGCGCGATCTGCTCGGCCTCGCGCCGAACGATCCGCATTTTTCGCTGCTCGACCAGAACGGGTTGCTCGACGACGAATTCTTCCTGCGGCTGGATCCGGGCGGCCCGCGTCTTTTCCGCTACCGCTCGCAGGCGGCTCTGGAGGATGTGCACGCGCGCTATCCGGAAAAGCTCGCGGAGCTGCAGCGCGTGCACGAGGCGCTCTTCGAGACCTCCAAGTACCTGCTTTACCATAATCCGGCGCGAGCCCACGCGCCGGACGGGTCCGTGGTCCAGCAAGCCGCGGCGCGCTAAAAGATTGTTGGAAACCGATCGACACCAGAGGGGTGGAAGGTGACTGTTCCAAGCATGGGAGATTCCGACGAGGCCGCTGTCGCCGGGTGGCGGAGATGGGCGCTGCTGGCCGCGACGATTGCGGTGTTCGGCGGTCTTTACCTGCGGATTTTCACCGCGCCTCCGCCAGCAGGCTTCGCACCGCCGAAGGCCGCCACTCCCGCCATGTCCGGCACCGGGCCGTTTTACCGGTCGCAATTCCTCCCCAACAGCACCGAGCAGTCGGTTCACAGCGCAACCGCGGCGGAGATTTCAGGAGAGAGGCTGCGGGCGTTCTGGTACGGCGGCAGCCGCGAAGGCGCGCCCGACGTAGTTATCTATACCTCCGTCTTTTCTCCGCTGGAGAGAAGGTGGGGTCCGGAGCGCGTGCTCGTCACCCGCGAATCCGCGCAGCGGCATCTTCAACGCTACGTGAGGAAGCTGGGGAATCCCGCCGTCGGCCGCGACCGCAGTGGACGCTTGTGGCTGTTTTTCGTGAGCGTGTCGGTCGGCGGCTGGGCGGGGAGCGCCATAAACCTGATGGTCTCGGAAGACGAGGGCGAGACCTGGACCGCCCCGCGGCGGCTGGTGACGTCGCCTTTTTTCAATATCAGCACGCTGGTGAGAGGCTCGCCGCTGCAATTTGCGGACGGGACGATCGGCCTGCCGGTGTACCACGAGATGGCGGGCAAGTTCGGGGAGCTGCTGCGATTGGACAGCGAGGGCCATGCAATCCGGAAAACCCGTCTGTCGTGGGGGCAATCCTCGTTGCAGCCGGTGATCGTGCCGCGGTCGGAAACCGATGCGGTCGGCTTCATGCGTTACGCAGGGGATCCGCCCAACCGGATTCTCGTGGTGCGAACGAGCGACGCGGGAGCGCATTGGAGCGCGCCGGTCAAGACGGAGCTCCCCAATCCGAACGCCGCGATCGGGAGCGTGTTGCTCGCCGACGGTTCGCTGTTGCTCGTGTTCAACGATGCGCCGGAGAATCGAGAGGACCTTTCGCTTGCGATCTCGAAGGACTTCGGAAACACCTGGCGCATCGCGCATCGGTTCGAAGGCGACCCCGGCTCGCCGCGGGCACAGGTGTCGGAATATTCCTATCCCTGGATCATGCAGGACACGGCGGGCGACGTTCACGTGCTCTACACCTGGGGGCGTTCCCGCATCAAGCACGTGCATTTCAACCTCGCCTGGCTGGAAGGAAGGCGTTGATGTCCGCGAACGTCGTTTTAGGCCTTTTCGGCTGCGGGCTGCTCGGTTTTGCGCTCGTTGCGGCGGCGCTTCGCCTGCGGCGATTTTCGGTCGGTGTACGGGTCGCCGCTGCGCTCGTCGCGGGGATCGCGCTTTTCGTGCCCTTCGGCGATCTCTCGCTCGCGGCTTACGTTCGGGGCGTCAGCTCGCCCTGGCCGGCGCAGCGTGTATCGCGGAGCTCACCGGACGCAGACTGATTGGACCACGCGATCGGCGTGCACTCACGTGGCTGGTCGCGGTCGCAGCCGTTTTCTTGTACCCGTTCGCGCTGGGCCTGACGCCGTTCGATCCGTACGCGCTCGGCTACGGATCGGCCGAGCTCGTCACCGCTTTGCTGTTGGTCACCCTGGCGGCGTGGCGCGCGAGGCTCAATGCGGTCGTGCTCATCACCATCGCCGCGGTGGTCGCGTACCTCGGGGGCGCGTACGAATCGCGCAACCTCTGGGATTATCTGATCGATCCCATGGTTTCCGCGTACGCGCTGGTCCGGCTGCTGGCCGTTGTCGGGCCGCTTGCCCGTGGAACGCGTCCGAGCGTATCGTGACACCGGTCGCGCGCGTCCGAAAAACCCTGTCGAAACGGAGGGAATCATGAAAGCTCGCTTGGCCGTTTTTGTCGGTGCATTGCCGTTCGTCCTCGCTCCGCCTCTTCAGGCGCAGGACCTCGGTCCCCACGTAAGAAAAATCAAGGACGGCATCTACGTCTATGCCGCCAAGCCGCAGGATTCCAACGTCAGTTTCATCCTGACCCGCGAAGGTCCGGTGATGATCGACACGGGCCAGACCCCCGCGGATTCCCACGCCGCCATGGGGATTCTGAAGAAGCTCGGCTCGCAGCCGGCGCGCTTCATCGTCCATACCGAACCGCACGACGATCATACGGTCGGCGATTTTGTTTTTTCGCCGCCGGCGGTCGTCATCGCGCATGCGGGCGCGACCGAGTCGCTGAGGAAGGCGAGCACCGCCGAGCGCAATCAGAAGATGGCGGCCGAGTATCCCGAGATGCGCGAGATCTTGAAGGGCTACCGTCAGGTCCTGCCGCACATCGAGTACCAGAACAGGATGACGCTCAAGCTCGGGGAGCGGACCTTCGAGCTGATTTACCTGAAGAACGTCCACAGCGAGGCCGACACGGCGATATGGCTTCCCGGGGAGCGGGTGCTTTGGGCGACGGCCGCGGTCGGGGTCAAGCGCTTTCCCAATATCCGCCCCTTCCTCACGATTCCGGACATACTCGCCTCGATCAAGCTGATGAGAGCCTTGAACCCCGAGGTCGTGATCGCCGGCCACGGCGCGCCGGGCACGACGAGGATTTTCGACGAGATGGAGCGCTACTACGGCCTGCTCCTCGAGCGCGTCGGCGGAATGGCGCGCGAGGGAAAGACGCTCGAGGCGATCAAGGCGGACTTGAGGATGCCCGAGTTCGACGACTGGGCCGGGAAGGAGCGCTTCCCCAGCAACGTCGACGCGGCCTGGCGGGCGGTGAAAGGAAACTGAGCTACTTGTCCAGCGCGCTCATGGCGCGCCGGTAGTACGAGAGGTCGACGTACTTCTCGGCGGGCGGCGCGGCGCCTCCTCCCGTTTCGATTTCGGCGCGCAGCGCCAGCATGTTGCGAAAACCCTCCACGTCGAACGCCGC
>VBDM01000345.1 GCA_005881355.1 Betaproteobacteria bacterium | reverse complement strand
CCACGCGGCCCAGAGCACGACCGGGATCGAGAAGAGGAACTGCACCCAGCCCGACACCGAAGCGCTCATGAAGCGGTGCAGACTCAATCCGACATGTCCGGACATCTCGAGAGCGAAGACCGGCACCGTCAGTACGAGACTGATCCAGAACCGCCGCGTCATGTCGATGAGCTCGGGGTTTGGCTGATCCCCTGCCGTCGCCACCACGGGCTCGAGCGCCATACCGCATTTAGGGCAGTTGCCGGGACCGACCTGCCGAATTTCGGGGTGCATCGGGCAGGTGTAGATTGCGCCGGGCGCCGCTTCGGCCCAAGGCCGCTTCTTCTTCTGGGTATACCGCAGCGGGTCAGCGGAAAACTTCTCCATGCAGCGCGCGCTGCAGAAATAGTAGGTCGTCCCCCCGCGCGAAAGGAACTTCGCCGGGTCGGCGGCGACTTTCATGCCACAGACGGGATCGGAATAGGTCTTGTCACCGACACGATGAAGGTCATGGTTCTCGTGTCGATGCTGATGTTGTTGGTGCGTCATACGCTGGCAGCGGTTGCGTTTCCGTCCGCCATTCAGAGCGCGCGACAAACGCGGAANNNTCTGGGCTTGTCCACGTCGTTGCCCCTCGCGAGCGCCGCGTGGTAGGCGAGCAGTTGCAACGGGAGCGTGTGTAGGATTGGCGACAACAGTCCGGCATGGTCTGGCATGCGGATCACGTGCACGCCGTCGCCGTCGGTCATTTTCGCGTCCTGGTCGGCGAACACGTGCAGCTCGCCGCCGCGCGCCCGCACTTCCTGCAGGTTCGATTTCAATTTCTCGAAGAGCGCGTCCTTCGGAGCGATCGCGACCACGGGCATGTCCTGGTCCACCAGAGCGAGCGGCCCGTGCTTCAATTCCCCTGCGGCGTAGGCTTCGGCGTGGATGTAGGAGATTTCCTTGAGCTTGAGCGCCCCTTCCATCGCGATCGGATAGTGGATTCCGCGGCCGAGAAACAGCGCATGATGGCGCCGCGCGAACTTCTTCGCCCATGTCTCCACTTGCGGCTCGAGCTCGAGCACGCGCTGCAGCGCCGAAGGAAGATGCCTCAGGGCGAGGAGCAGTTGCGCTTCGCGCTCGCGCGAGAGCCTGCCGCGGAGCTTCGCGAGGACCATGGTGAGGAGTACCAGCACTGCAAGCTGCGTGGTAAAGGCTTTGGTCGAGGCGACGCCGATCTCGGGTCCCGCGCGGGTCAGAAAGCGCAAGTCCGACGCGCGCACCAGCGCCGACTCGGGGACGTTGCAGATCGTGAGGCAATGCCGGTGCCCGAGCGACTTGGCGTGCTGGAGCGCAGCGGTAGTGTCGGCGGTCTCGCCGGATTGGGAAATCGTGACGACCAGCGCCTTCGGGTTGGGAACCGACTCCCGGTAACGGTATTCGCTCGCGATCTCGACGCTCGAAGGGATGCCCGCGACTCCCTCCAGCCAATAGCGCGCCACCATGCCGGCGTGAAAGCTCGTGCCGCAACCGAGAATCAGCACGGCCTCGGTCTGCCGCAGGATGTCCTCGGCCTCGGCGCCAAAGATTTGCGGCGATACCGACTGCGCGCTTGTCACCATTTCCAGTGTGTTCGCCACTGCCATCGGCTGCTCGAAGATCTCCTTCTGCATGTATTGGCGGTACCGCCCCAGCTCGACCGCGTCGGCGCTGAGCTGGGACGTGTGGACCGGACGGCTCACCGCCTTGCCGTGAAAATCGGTCACGCGTACGCCCTCGAGCGTGATTTCGGCGCAATCGCCGTCCTCGAGATAGATCACGCGCCGCGTGACCTGGACGAGCGCCGAGGTGTCGGAGGCGGCGAAGTTCTCGTCTTCGCCAAGACCGAGGAGCAAGGGCGCGCCGTGGCGCGCCACCACGAGCCGCGCCGGATCGGATTCGTCGATCACCGCGATGGCATAGGCGCCGACCAGCTCGGCGGCGCTTGCGCGCACCGCGTCGAAAAGCGTTTTGCGCGCCTTCAGATGGGAGTGGACGAGATGCGCGATGACCTCGGTGTCGGTGTCCGAAACGAACGCGTAGCCCTCTGCGCGCAGTTTCGTGCGAAGCTCGTCGTGGTTTTCGATGATGCCGTTGTGCACGACCGACACCCCGCCCGAGACGTGCGGATGGGCGTTTTTCTCCGAAGGCACGCCGTGGGTCGCCCAGCGGGTGTGCGCGATGCCGACACCCCCGGAGAAGCCCTGCGCCCCAGCGAGCTTTTCCAGCTCGGCGACGCGGCCCGTCGAGCGTACGCGCCGCAACCTGGCGCGAGAACCGCCCGCCGCCTTGCCGTCGAGCACCGCGATACCGGCGGAATCGTAGCCGCGGTATTCGAGCCGCTTCAGCCCCTCGATGAGGATGGGAACGACGTTGCGCTTGGCGATCGCGCCGACTATCCCGCACATGAATTCAACTCTCCTGCTTTTTCGCAGGCCGCGTCCACCCGGGAACGGTCGTCTGCTTCGCGCGCGAGACGGTGAGCTCTCCGGGAGGCGCGTCCCGGGTGAGCGTGGTTCCGGCGCCGAGCGTCGCGCCCTTGCCCACCCGCACGGGGGCAACGAGCTGGGTGTCCGAGCCGATGAAGACGTCGTCCTCGATGATCGTGCGGTGCTTGTTCGCCCCGTCGTAGTTGCAGGTGATCGTGCCGGCGCCGATATTCACGTTTTTTCCGATCTCGCTGTCGCCGATGTAGGCGAGGTGATTGGCCTTGGAGCCCTCGCCGACGCTGCTTGCCTTGACCTCGACGAAGTTGCCGAGGTGCACATCGGAGGCTAAGCGCGTGCCCGGCCGGATGCGGGCATAGGGGCCGACTCGGCAGTTCGCGCCGATGTCGGCTTCCTCGATGTGGCAGAACGGCTCGATCGACGTGCCGGCCGCGATTCTCACGCCCTTCAAAACGCAGTTGGCGCCGATGGAGACTCCGTCACCCAGCCTCACCTCGCCTTCGAACACGCAATTGACGTCGATGGACACATCGCGCCCGCAGGAAAGCACGCCGCGAACGTCGCAGCGCGCCGGGTCGGCGAGCGTCACCCCCTGCTCCATGAGCGCGTGCACAAGGTTGCGCTGATAGATGCGCTCCAGTTCCGCGAGCTGGCCCACGCCGAGCGTTTCCCACGGGGCGTCGGCCTGGGTCGCTATCACCGGCAAGCGCTCCTTCGTTGCGAGCGCGACGATATCGGTGAGGTAATATTCCTTCTGGGCGTTGTGGTTTTCCAGTTTCGCGAGCCAGGCTTTGAGCTTCCCTGTCGGGGCGACGACGATGCCGGTGTTGATCTCGCGGAGCGCACGTTGCCGCTCCGTGGCGTCCTTTTCCTCGACGACGCGCGCAATCCGTTTGCCGTTTCGAATGATGCGCCCGTACCCTGTGGGGTCGTCCAGCGTCGCGGTGAGCAGGCCCATCCCTTTCCCGGTGGCTTCGATCAGGCGCCTGAGGGTCCCGGGGCGGATCAGCGGGACGTCGCCGTACAGCACGAGGGTCGGCCAGCGTTCGTCGAGATGCGGCACGGCTTGCATGACCGCATGGCCCGTACCGAGCTGCGGGTCCTGCCTGATCCAGATCGCTCCGTTTTCCCCCACGGCCTCGCGCACGGCCTCGCCGCCATGGCCGTAGACGACGCAGATGACCTTCGGCGACAGCTGCCTTGCCGT
>VBDM01000344.1 GCA_005881355.1 Betaproteobacteria bacterium | reverse complement strand
TCAGCCGGCCCTACCGCGGCAATTCCGAATACCCCATCAGGAATTCGTCGACCGCCCGAGCGCACTGGCGGCCCTCGCGAATTGCCCACACGACGAGCGACTGCCCGCGGCGCATGTCGCCGGCGGCAAACACCTTGGGGACTGAAGTCGAGTAGCAACCCCGTCCCTCCGTTTCGGCTTTTGCGTTGCCGCGCGCGTCTTTCTGCACGCCGAACGCCTCGAGCACCGATTGCACGGGCGACACGAACCCCATCGCTAGGAGCACCAGATCGGCAGGGAGAATGGATTCCGAATCGGGGATTTCGCTCGGTTTGCCCTCCTTCCACTCCAGGCGAACCGTCCTGAGCGCTTTGATCTTCCCGTCCTCGCCGACGAACTCCTTGGTCGCGATCGACCAGTCCCGATTTACACCCTCTTCGTGCGAAGACGAGGTGCGCAATCTCGTCGGCCAATAGGGCCAAACCGGA
>VBDM01000342.1 GCA_005881355.1 Betaproteobacteria bacterium | reverse complement strand
TCCGCGAGAAATACTTCAGGCAGGGCAAGCCCTGCCCCGTGCTGGTGTCTTGCGGCCATGATCCTCTTCTCTTTCTCGCAGGCGGCAACGAGCTGCGTTTCGGGCTTTCCGAATACGATTACGCGGGCGGACATCGCGGAGAACCGTTCGAGGTTATAGAGAGCGAGCTCCATGGCCTGCCCATGCCCGCCCACGCGGAAATCGTCCTCGAAGGCGAAATGGTCCCGGGTGATGTCGCGCCCGAGGGCCCGTTCGGCGAGTTCACCGGCTATTACGCCGGCGGCAAAAGCGAGCAGCCGGTGATCCGCGTGCAACGCGTCTATCACCGCAACGATCCGATCCTGACCATGGCTACGCCGATGCGCCCGCCTTCGGATTTCTCCTACAGCAAATGCGTGATGAAGGCCGGGATGATCTGGGACGAGGTCGAGCGCGCCGGCGTGAGCGGCGTGAAAGGCGTCTGGTGCCACGAAGCGGGAGGCGCGCGCATGTTCAACGTCGTCGCCATCAAGCAGGCCTACGCGGGACACGCGAAGCAAGCCGCGATGGCCGCGGCGAGCTGCCAATCCGGTTCCTACCTCGGCCGGTTCGTGGTCGCTGTCGACGACGACATCGACCCCACGAATCTGTTCGACGTGCTCTGGGCGATGTGCACGCGCTGCGATCCCGCAGAGGACATCGACATCATCCGCAAGATGTGGAGCGGCCCCCTCGACCCGCGCATTCCGCGCGGCACGACCTGGAACTCACGCGCCTTGATCGATGCGTGCCGCCCCTTCGAAATGCTGAAGGATTTCCCGCCGGTCGCGCGTGCCAGTCCTGAACTTCGCCGCACGGTGGAGGCTAAGTTCCGCGAGATCCTGTCAAAACTCTAGGTACGCAATCTCTGGAACCGATCTCTACGGTATAATTCGGCCCGTTAATCGACGGTGGCCGTAGCTCAGCTGGTAGAGTCCCGGATTGTGATTCCGGTTGTCGTGGGTTCGAATCCCATCGGCCACCCCATCTTTCACCCTCACCTACGCCGGATTCGTCTCAGTGACGCTGATATTGCGTCGCTCCGAATAGGACCTCGCGTGCCTTGGGGTCGTACTGGCCGGGAGGCGTAGTCTGAACGTCTGCGAGCACCTTCAGCGCACGCTGCACCGCAGGGCGCGCGGCAATGCCATCGAACCATTTCTTGACCTTGGGAAATTCGGCCCAGTTGACGCCGCTGCGCTCGCTCGCCCGCAACCACGGAAAAATCGCGATGTCCGCAATCGAATATTCCGAGCCGGCGAAGTACGGGACCTCCGAAAGCCGCTTTTCCATCACGCCGTGCAGCCGCCTGACTTCGTTCGTATAACGGTTGACAGCGTAGTCGATGCGCTCGGGCACCGCGTTGCTGCGGAAATGTCCGGCCTGTCCCATCATAGGGCCGACCGATCCCATCTGAAACATCAGCCACTGGAGCGCGACGTACCTCCCGCGATCGTCCCGGGGCAGCAGCTTCCCCGTTTTTCCCGCGAGATAAACCAGAATCGCGCCCGACTCGAACACTGAAATCGGTTTTCCATCCGGACCATTGCGATCGACGATCGCCGGGATCTTGTTGTTCGGGCTGATTCTCAGGAACTCCGGTTTGAACTGCTCGCCGACGCGGATATTTACCGGGTGAATCTCGTACCTCGACCCGGTTTCCTCGAGCATGATGTGGATCTTGTGCCCGTTGGGCGTGGGCCACGTATAGACTTCGATCATCGGTGTTCCTTTCGTTTGCAGGGACTCGTCCCTGCTTTTGGCAAACAAAGGAGATTGGCGCGCCCGGCGGGAGTCGAACCCACAACCCCCAGCTTAGAAGGCTGGTGCTCTATCCAGTTTGAGCTACGGGCACGGCTACGGCGCACTGCGGCCCGCCCGGCGGCGGCCCCAGCGCGGGAGCGCGCTGCGAAATCTGGTCGGGGTGGAGAGATTCGAACTCCCGACATCTTGCTCCCAAAGCAAGCGCGCTACCAGGCTGCGCCACACCCCGCGGGTGTCGCATCTTACGCCTTCGTCCCCTGTGCGGTCAACGCGCAGAGATTGGCGATTTCCCGCGAGAATTCACTTGCCCGCCCTGTGGATTTCTGGTATCAAATCGCCTTTGATTTTGAAACGCGGAGATCGCGACTTGGAGCTGCTGCACAAATCCTTCCCGCCCTACCTGCCGAAAAAAGGCGAGGAGTACATGAGTCCCAAGCAGCGCGCGCATTTCAAGAAGGTCCTCGAGGCGCTGAAGGTGGAGCTCTCGCGGGACATCGACCG
>VBDM01000341.1 GCA_005881355.1 Betaproteobacteria bacterium | reverse complement strand
TGGCGATCGAGGAGCTTGTAGAACTCGGTGCGATTGCGCTGCGCGAGCTTCGCCGCCTGCGTCACGTTGCCGCCGGTCATGCGCAGGATGCGAGCCAGATATTCGCGCTCGAAAGCGCTGCGCGCCTGCTCGAGGGAGGCGAGCGGCACGGGCTCTTCCTTGAGCGCCTGCTGCACCAGCGAAGCCGGCACGACGCCGGAGGCGCAGAGCGCCACGACCTGCTCGACGACGTTGACGAGCTGCCTCACGTTGCCCGGCCAGGGCGCCGCGAGGAGCACCTCGAGCGCTTCCGGAGCGAAAGCCTGGACGTCCTTTGCATAGCGGGCCGCGGTGTCCCCGAGGTAATGCGTCGCGAGCGGGACGATGTCCTCGCGCCGCTCGGCGAGCGGCGGCAGGGCGAGCGAAACGACGTTCAGGCGGTAGTAGAGGTCTTCGCGGAACCGCCCTTCTTTCATCTGGACGTCGAGGTCTCGGTGCGTCGCGGAGATGACCCGCACGTCCACCGACGTCCCCTGCGTGGCGCCGACCGGGCGCACCTCCCTGTCCTGCAGGACGCGCAGGAGCTTCGCCTGCAGGGCGAGCGGCATGTCGCCGATTTCGTCCAGGAACAGCGTCCCTCCGTCGGCGGCCGGGACGAGCCCCTTGTGATCGTAGGTCGCGCCGGTAAAGGAGCCTTTGCGGTGGCCGAACAACTCCGATTCGAGCAGGTTTTCCGGTATGGCGGCGCAATTGACCGCGACGAAGGGCCGCCCGGCGCGGCGGCTCGCGCGGTGTATGGCGCGCGCAAGCAGCTCCTTCCCGGTCCCGCTCGCGCCGTGGATGAACACGCTCGCGTCCGATTGCGCGACCAGGCGCGCCTGATGGAGCACGTTCTCCATTTTCGGGCTTTGCGTCACGAATTCGCGCCGCCAGTCCTCTTCTCCCGCGCCGCGCGCGCCCGAGAGCCGCAGCGCCTGCTCCACCTGCTCGAGCAGGTGCTTCCCGTCGAAGGGCTTGGACTGAAAGCCGAAGACCCCGCGCCGGGTGGCGGCCACCGCGTCGGGGATCGTGCCGTGCGCGGTCAGGATGATGACCGGCAGCATCGGCGCCTGCTTGCGGATCTCGTCGAACAGCGCTAGCCCGTCTATGCCGCCCATCTTGAGGTCGGTGATGACGAGCTCCGGACGCGACGCGGCGAGCGCGGCGAGCGCCTTCTCGCCGCTGTCCACCGCCTGAACTCCGTAGCCCGCGGAGGACAGCCGCAGCGACATGAGCTTCAGGATGTCCGGATCGTCGTCGACGAGAAGAATCGTGCTCATTTCGGCCGCGCCTGCTCGCGCTCGATGATTTTGCGCTCGATCGCCATCAGCGCCTCGAGCTGCTCCTTCAGTTGCGCCGCGCGGCGCTGCTCGCGCAGGCGTTCGCTGATCTGGGTGTGAAGCAGCTCCGCGAACTGCTGCATCGGCCCCGGCGACGACTCCGCCCCGGCAAGCGGCTCGAGCAAGCCCGCGGCCTTGGCGTCGTCGTTGAACGTCGTTCCCGGCAGGGCGAGCACCAGCGCGAGCCTCACCCGCCCGTAGGCGCCACGGTTCTTGGAAAACATCTGGCTCGAAGCGTTCAATTCCCGCCGCTGCTCCTCGGCCTGGAGCGCGGCGATTTTTTGAGCGTAGCCGATCAGCTCCAGGACCTGCTGCGACTCGTAATTTTCGCGGACCGAATCGAAAAAGGCGCATCCCGCGAGCACCCAGACGCAGGAAAGGACTGCAGTGATCCGGGCCATGGATCAGGACGGGGCCGCCGCGTGCGGAAGCGTGACGCGGAAGTGCGCGCCGACATCGAGATCGTCGACGACCTCGATTCGGCCGCCGTGAGCGACGACGAATTCCCTGGCGATCGCGAGACCCAGACCGCTGCCGCTCACGCGACCGCGATGAACGTGCTCGCCTTGATAAAACCAGTCGAAAATCCGCTCGCGATCCTCGGGCGGAATTCCCGGACCCGAGTCTTTAACGTCGAGTGCCACCTTGTCTCCGTCGGGATGCAATGCCAGCGAAATGATACCCCCGTCCGGCGAGTATTTGACCGCATTGGAGACAAGATTCGCGACCACCGCGTGCAATTTGTCCTCGTCCGCCTGGAGAACGACCGGATCCAGCCGCAGGTCGACGCGAATGCCGCGGGCCCGGGC
>VBDM01000002.1 GCA_005881355.1 Betaproteobacteria bacterium | reverse complement strand
TTGCAGGCGGAGCTGGCGGATGAAGACGGCGTCCAAGGCGGGGCGTTTTTGGGTTTAAACTCTTGCCGCGAATTTTAGTGGAACCCCATGCCCGCCGCCGTATTTATTTTGATCGCATACCTGATCGGGTCGCTCTCGTTCGCCGTCATGGTGAGCCGCGCCTTCGGGCTTCCCGACCCGCGCACCTACGGTTCGGGCAACCCGGGAGCGACCAATGTGCTTCGCACCGGCAGAATGCTCGCGGCGCTGCTTACGCTCGCAGGCGACGCAGGCAAGGGGTGGCTCGCGGTGTACCTGGCGCAGCGCTTCGCGGCAGCCTACGGCGTGGATGCGACCGGCGTCGCGGCTTGCGCGGTCGCGGTGTCAAGGGCGGCAAAGGTGTATCCACTGCGGGCGGGATCCTGCTCGCGATCCATCCGTGGCTCGGCCTTGCCGCGATCGCGACCTGGATCATCGTCGCGCTCTTCTTCCGCTATTCATCGCTTGCAGCCATCGTCTCGGCGGTGTTTGCGCCGGCTTACGCGTTTTTCATGTTGCTGCTCGGATTCGAGCTGGGACCGATGTTGCCTGCCGTGCTCCTGATGTCGGCGCTGCTCGTCTGGCGCCACAAGAGCAATATCCTCAATCTGGTCGCTGGAAGAGAAGGCAGGATCGGCGAAAAGCGGGATTGAGAGCAGACTTCATCTTCCCAGCGCCAGCGTGGCCAAATCCCAGCGAGGCCGGACGGTAAAACCACGGGATTTGCCTGGATCCCCAGCCTTCAATCCTCGATCCTGCGTTGCGAGGCGCATTGCGCCCGCGAGCGCGATCATCGCGCCGTTGTCGGTGCAGAATTCCATGGCGGGGTAGAACACGCTGAATCCTTCGCGCGCCGCTCCGGCGTCGAGCAGCGCGCGCAGGCGCACGTTGGCGCCGACGCCTCCCGCCACGACCAAGCGCTCCAGCCCCGTGCGCGCGATTGCGGCGAGCGACTTCGCGACGAGCACGTCAACCACGGCCTCCTGGAACCCGGCGGCGACGTCGGCGCGCGTTTGGTCGTCGAGCGTGCGCTGGCGGAGGAGCGTGACGACCGCCGTCTTCAGGCCGCTGAAGCTGAAATTGAGATCGCCGCGTTTTCCGAGCTGCTCCAGCATCGGGCGCGGAAGCTCGAAGCGGTCGGGCTTGCCCCGCTGCGCGAGCTTGGCGAGCGCCGGGCCGCCCGGATAGCCCAGGCCCAGCAGTTTCGCGGTCTTGTCGAAGGCTTCCCCCGCGGCGTCGTCGAGCGTTTCGCCCAGCATCTGATAGTCGCCGACTCCGGAGACGCGCATAAGCTGGGTGTGTCCTCCCGAAACCAGCAGCGCGACGAACGGAAAGGCCGGCGCATTTTTCTCGAGCAAAGGCGACAGCAAATGCCCTTCGAGGTGATGCACGCCGATCGCCGCGATTCCGAGGCCGAAAGCGAGGCCGTTCGCGACGGCGGCGCCCACGAGCAGCGCTCCCGCGAGGCCGGGGCCTTGCGTGAATGCGATCGCGTCCAGATCCGGCTCCCGGACGCCGGCCTCGCGCAGCACTTGGCGGACGAGGGGGAGGAGCCGCCGAACGTGGTCCCGCGAAGCGAGTTCCGGCACCACGCCGCCGTACTGGTCGTGCAGCGCCACCTGCGAATGCAGCGCGTGGGCGAGCAGGCCGCGGTCGCTGTCGTAGACGGCGACTCCGGTTTCGTCGCAGGAGGTCTCTATCCCCAGCACGAGCATGATTTGTCGGCGCTTCGATCGATTTGCGTGCCCGGCGCCCGGGCGGTCCGCGATTTGGGCCGCACCGCGCGAGGCAGGTGACTCGAGGAGGAATTCTCTGCTAGAATTCGCGCCTTTGCACCTGGAAACGAGGCTGCATGCCGACCGTACGCGTCAAGGAAAACGAGCCCTTCGAGGTGGCGTTGCGCCGCTTCAAGCGGACCGTGGAAAAAACGGGGCTTCTCACCGAACTGCGCGCCCGCGAGTTCTACGAAAAGCCGACCGCCTACCGCAAGAGGAAGCTCGCCGCGGCCGTCAAGCGGCATTACAAGCGCCTGCGCAACCAGACATTGCCCCCAAAGCTCTATTAAGGATCCGAGGCCGGGGATTCGGGATCGAGGGCCGGGCAGGCTCGAGTCTGTCCGGCCTTGCGTTTTCTGATTCTCCGGTTTTCAATCCCAGATCCCAGGTCCTGATTCCCGCCATGTCCGTCAAAGCCAAGATCACCGATGACATGAAGGCCGCGATGAAGGCGAGAGAGGCCCAGCGCCTGTCGGCGATCCGGCTGCTGCTTGCGGCGATCCAGCAGCGCGAGGTGGACGAGCGCAAGGAGCTCTCCGACGCGGAGGTCGCCTCCGTCATCGAAAAAATGATCAAGCAGCGCCGCGACTCCATCGCGCAGTTCCAGGCCGCCGGCCGCAAGGATCTCGTAGACAACGAGACCTTCGAATTGAACCTCCTCTCGGGCTACCTGCCCAAACAACTGACGGACGCCGAGATCGCGCAAGAGGTCTCCGCGGCGATCGCGCAGATTGGCGCGAAGGGCGTGCCCGACATGGGCAAGGTGATGGGGGTGCTGAAAGGAAAGCTCTCGGGACGCGCGGACATGGGCAAGGTGTCGGCGCTGGTGAAGACGAAGCTAGGCGGATGAATGGGCGGGCGGCTTGCGCTTCGGAAAATTTCGCCTATAAAGGGAAGATGGTGAGGAGGGACGGGCCCCGGCGGCCCATTCATCGCAGCGCGTTTCGGCCGTGATCCCCGATTCGTTCAAGCAAGAACTGCTCCATCGGGTCGACATCGTCGACGTGATCGAGCGCCACGTGCCGCTGAAAAAGAGCGGCGCCAACCATCTCGCCTGCTGCCCGTTCCACAGCGAGAAGACGCCTTCGTTCACCGTAAGCCCGGCCAAGCAGTTCTACCACTGCTTCGGCTGCGGCGCGCACGGCAACGCCATCTCCTTCCTCATGGAGTACCAGGGCCTGGGCTACGTCGATGCGGTGAAGGACCTCGCCGAGTCGGTCGGAATGAAAATGCCCGAGTTCGAGCCGCGCGGAAAGAAACCCGACGCCGGCCCCGATCTTTACGCCATCATGGAGCGCGCCTGCGATTACTACCGCGATCAGCTGAAAGCCGCGCCGCGTGCGATCGAATACCTCAAGGGCCGTGGACTGACCGGAAAAATCGCCGGGCGTTTCGGCATCGGTTATGCGCCCGAGGGCTGGCAGAACCTGGAAGGCGTATTCCCGAACTACCCCGACAAAGCCCTGAAGGATGCGGGCCTGGTGATCGACCCGGAAGGCGGCGGGCGGCGCTATGACCGCTTCCGCGACCGCATCATGTTTCCTATTCTCGACCAGCGCGGATCGGTGATCGCATTCGGCGGCCGGGTGCTCGGCGAGGGCGAGGCGACCGAGGCCGAAGTGAAGACTACCCCCGGCCCCAAATACCTCAACTCACCGGAAACGCCGCTCTTCGAGAAAGGACGAGAGCTCTACGGGCTTACGCAAGCGAGGCCCGCGATCCGGGCCGCCGGCCGCGTCATCGTCGTCGAAGGCTATATGGACGTGGTGGCGCTCGCGCAACACGGTATCGAGTACGCGGTAGCGACGCTTGGCACGGCGACCTCGGCGACTCATGTGCAGAAGCTTCTGCGCCAGACCGATGAGGTTGTTTTCTGCTTCGACGGCGACGCGGCGGGCCGGAAGGCGGCGTGGCATGCGCTCGAGGTGAGCCTGCCCTACCTCGCCGACAACAAGTCGGTGCGATTTCTCTTCCTCCCGCCCGAGCACGATCCGGACAGCTTTGTGCGCGAGCACGGGAAAGCGGTTTTCGAGAAGGAGCTCGATGGAGCGCAGCCGTTGTCCGGCTTCCTGCTCGAGGAGCTGAAGGCGCGCGCCGATGTCAAAACGCCCGAGGGCCGCTCGCGCCTGGCGCACGACGCGAAACCCCTGCTGCAGAAAATATCGGCGCCGGCGCTTCAGCTCCAGCTCCTGAAGATGCTGGCCGACGCGGCGGGCATGACCCAGGAGGAAACCGCGCGGATCACCGAAATCCGCGCGGCAGGCGGCTATGGCGCAAGGCCCGCTCCGGCTCGCGGGGTGGACCGCGGAGCGCAGGCCCCGGAGCTGAAGCTGGTCCGCGACCTACTGCAATGCCTGATTTCCAAGCCGGCGCTCGCGAAGGAACTTTCTGCCGGGTTGCTGGATCAAAGCTCGCCCGAGGCGCGTGCACTCGCTGCCGTTGCCGAATTCTGCCGCGAGAACCCGGAAACGGACGGAAACATCATCGTTGATCATTTCCACGCAACTGAATTCCGCGACCTGCTCGAGTGGAATCAGGCGGCTCTGCTCGAAAAGAAGCTCGAAGCGGAGCACATGGAGTTCGAGTTTCGCGGCGCTCTCGATTGCTTGCGGGATAAGCAACGGCAGCAGCGGTTCGAGGCCCTGAGGGTGAAACCGGGCCGCACGCCGGAGGAAGAAGCCGAGATGCTCCGTTTGCTCCGGGAACGCAAGCAAACCCCTGCAAGTGCTTCAAATAATGCTATAATTTCCGGTTCCCGAGGGATTTCGTGAGAGACGGCAAAATCATGGCGAAACAGAAAGTTAAGCCGAAAACGCACGCCAAGGCGAGGCCCGGACAGAGCGCCGCGGCCAAGCTCGCGCTCGCCAGGAAGAAACGCTTGCTGATGGCGAAGCTCAAGGCGCAGAGGGCGAAGGCCGCTGCGAGCTTGCGCGCCCAGAGGGAGCGCGAGAAGGCGCGCAAGGCCCGCGAAGCAGCACGTTCCAGGGCGGCGAAGGAAAAGGAAAGAGAGAAGATTCGCCGGCTCAAGGCGAATGAAGCCGCCCGTGCCCGGGTCGCGCGCGAAAAGGAGAAGGCCCGCAAGGCGAAAGACGCGGCTCGCGCCAAAGCCTCAAAAGAGAAGGAGCGCGCGCGGCTCAAGGCCGCCAAGGAGAAGGAACGCTCGCGCAAGGCGGCGGAGCTGCAGAAGGCGCGCCTGAAGGCTGCGAAAGAAAAGCAGCGCGAGCGCGAGCGTATCGCGCGCGAAAAAGCGAAGGCGAGGGAGCTCGCCGCCCGCGAGAAGGCGAAAGCCAGGGAACTCGCCGCGCTGGAAAAGGCGAAGGCTAGGGAGGCGGCGCTTCTCGCCAGGCAGAAGGAAAAGGAGCTCAAGGCGCAGCTCAAGCTCCAGGCACAGGAGCTCATGAAATTGCGCCGTGCCGGGCGCTCGCGCCGCAACGGCGACGCCGAGCGCGAGCTGCTGCGCCGCGCCGAGTTGAAGCCCGAGGACGCCGAGGCGCGCAGGACGCGGCTGAAGAACCTCATAAAGCTGGGTAAGGAGCGGGGCTTCCTCACTTACGCCGAGATCAACGACCACCTGCCCGACGACATGGTGGACGCGGAGCAGATCGAGGCCATCATCTCCACGTTCAACGACATGGGGATCCAGGTCTACGACGAGGCCCCGGACGCCGACACGCTGCTGATTTCCGAGTCCGCGCCGGCGCCGGCGCCCGACGAGGATGCCGAAGAGGAAGCCGAAGCCGCGCTCTCCACGGTCGATCCCGAGTTCGGCCGCACGACCGATCCGGTTCGCATGTACATGCGCGAGATGGGCTCGGTCGAGCTGCTCACGCGCGAAGGCGAGATCGAAATCGCCAAGCGCATCGAGGACGGCTTGAAGCACATGATCCAGGCGATCTCCGCCTGCCCGACGACCATCGCCGAAATCCTCGATCTCGCCGGCAAGGTCGCTCGCGACGAGATGCGCATCGACGAGCTGGTCGACGGCTTGGTCGATCCGAATGCCAAGGACGAGCCGATCCACGAGCTGGCCGAGGACGTCGAGCCCGAGGAAGAGGAAGAGACCGAGGGCGAGGACGACAACGCCGCGCTTTCGGCGAGCCTGCTGCAGCTGAAGGAGGACGCGCTCGCGCGCTTCTCCAAGATCCACCGCCTCTACGAGAAGATGAAGCGGGCCCTTGCCGAGTACGGTCACCGCAGCAAGGAATACGTCAGAGTCCGCGACCAGATCGGCAACGAGCTCATGAACATCCGCTTTACCGCGCGCATCATCGAGAAATTGTGCGACAGCCTGCGCGGCATGGTCGACGAGGTGCGCAGCCATGAGCGCGAGATCATGAACCTGTGCGTGAACAAGGGCGGCATGCTGCGACCGCACTTCATCAAGGAATTCCCCGGCAGCGAGACGAACATGCGCTGGGTGAAGAACGAGATCGCCGCGGGCAGGCCCTGGAGCGCCCAGCTCGCGCGCTACGAGCCGAACATCCTCGAGCAGCAGCAGAAGCTGTTCGCGATCCAGAAGCGGATCGGCATCCCCCTGAAGGACTTGAAGGAGATCAACAAGCAGATGTCCACTGGCGAGGCGAAGGCCCGCCGCGCCAAGCGCGAGATGACCGAGGCGAACCTGCGGCTGGTGATCTCGATCGCGAAGAAATACACCAACCGGGGGCTTCAGTTCCTCGACCTCATCCAGGAGGGGAACATCGGCCTGATGAAGGCGGTGGACAAGTTCGAGTACCGCCGCGGCTACAAGTTCTCGACTTACGCGACCTGGTGGATTCGCCAGGCGATCACTCGCTCGATCGCCGACCAGGCGCGCACCATCCGCATCCCGGTGCACATGATCGAGACCATCAACAAGATGAACCGCATCTCGCGCCAGATCCTGCAGGAGACCGGCCAGGAGCCCGACCCGGCGACGCTCGCGCAGAAAATGGAGATGCCCGAGGACAAGATCCGCAAGATCCTCAAGATCTCCAAGGAGCCGATCTCGATGGAGACGCCGATCGGCGACGACGACGACTCGCACCTGGGGGATTTCATCGAGGACCAGGCGACGCTCGCCCCGAACGACGCCGCGATGTACGCGAGCCTTCGCGAGGTGACCAAGGACGTGCTGGACTCGCTCACCCCGCGCGAGGCGAAGGTACTGCGCATGCGCTTCGGCATCGAAATGAACACCGACCACACGCTGGAGGAGGTCGGCAAGCAGTTCGACGTGACGCGCGAGCGCATCCGGCAGATAGAGGCGAAGGCGCTGCGCAAACTGCGCCACCCGTCCCGCTCGGAGCGGCTGAAGAGCTTCCTGGACAACAATTGATATCGCGGAAGGTTCGAACCTGCCGTAATATCGACAATAATTAGGCCCGCAAAGACGGGCAGTGGTCCAGCGGGGGCCTGTAGCTCAGCTGGTCAGAGCAGAGGACTCATAATCCTTTGGTCCCTGGTTCGAATCCAGGCGGGCCCACTTACAATGTCTGGAATTTTGGAGAGGGAATGGTAAAGCGTTTCATGGCTTTCGCCGTAGGAGCGTTGCTTGCGACGCTCGGCCACGCCGCGACGATGGAGGACGAGGTACGCGTCGTATTCGATAAGTACATCACGGCGCAAAACAACCACGATTTGAAGTCGGTGCGCACGCTGCTGATCGACTCGCCGGATTTTCTCTGGATTACGCGCGGCAAACCGGTCTGGGGCCGCGAAGCGGCGCTCAAGAGCCTAGAGGAACGCTACAAGGGCACCTGGCACATCGAGCCCGATCGGAAGGAGCTCCGGGTCATTTCGGTCAGCAGGCGCGTGGCGCAGGTCTACGCCACGACACAACTCACGGTCGGGGACCCGGGCGCCGAACCTTCCAAGATCCGCCTCTACATCAATCTGGTGATGGTCAAGAAGCCCGAGGGGTGGCGGATAGCGAGCATCCTGCCCATCCTAGTCCCTCCGCAGTAAGGCGGCGCGATCCGCTGCGGCGCATCGCCCCGACCGCGCTATAGAATAGTCCGTCCGAGAGGAGGCAAATATGTTTGCTCGCATCGGGTTTTTTCTTGCCGCCGCTCTCTGTGTCCTTGCGGGAGAGGCGGCGGCACAGGCCTGGCCATCCAAGCCGATCCGCTACATCGTGCCCTTCCCGCCCGCGGGCACGACGGACATCACGGCGCGCATCATGGCGGAGAGGATCAGCGGACCGCTCGGGCAACCGGTCGTGGTGGAGAATCGGCCCGGGGTGGCGGGCAACCTGGGCACCGAGCAGGTCGCGAAGTCGGCGCCTGACGGGTACACCATTCTTCAGGCGACGGCTGCGCAACCGATCAGCGAGACGCTCTACACCAAGCTCAATTTCAGCTTCGAGCGCGACCTCGCGCCGGTAGCGATGATCGCGCAGGTGCCGAACGTCATGGTCGTGAACCCTCAAGTGCCCGCCAAATCGGTCGCCGAGTTCATCGCGCTGGCGAAGAGCAAGCCGGGCCAGATCAACTACGCGTCGTCGGGTCACGGCACTTCGATACACATGTCGGCCGAGATGTTCAAGATGCTGACCGGGGTGGACATCGTCCACATTCTCTACAAGGGCAGCGGTCCGGCGCTCGTCGATTTGATCGGAGGACAGGTTTCCGTGATGTGGGACAACCTTCCTTCATCGATGCCTCATATCAGGAGCGGCAGGCTGCGCGCGCTTGCCGTGACCACGGCGAAGCGCTTCCCCGGGCTACCCGAGGTGCCGACCATGCAGGAGGCGGGCGTCGCCGGCTACGAAGCCGCCGGGTGGTTCGGAATCATGGCGCCCAGGGCGACCCCGAGGGAAATCGTCTTGCGCCTGAACGGCGAGGCAAACAAGGCGCTCGCGCTCCCCGATGTGCAGGAAAAGCTCATGCAGCAAGGCGCCGAGGCGACACCCTGGACGCCCGAGCAACTGGGAGCGTTCATCCACGACGAAGTCGTGAAGTGGGGCAAGGTGGTAAAGGCGTCCGGCGCCAAAATCGAATAAGCGGCCTGCTGCCTGCCGGAGAATTTTCCGGATTCCCGACTGCAACCGATCAACCGGCGACGGCAGCTGCGCAAAAAGATCCGCTCAGGGCCGCGAACTCCGCGGCAGCGTCCCACTGCACGAGATGCCTGCATCCGTCGATCAGATGAAGGTCGATGGCAGGGTAGAGCCGTCTCGCCAGCGCCGCCCGCTCGGCAGCCGCGCCGCGGTCCTGCCTTCCGTAGATCATCCGCAACGGCGCCTGGACTTCCGCGAGCCGCTGCCATAGCGGAGCGGACTCCTTTTTCTTCTCTCCTCCGCGCGCCTGCCGGCGTGCGAGAAACGCCCGGAAGTTCCTGCCGGTGCTCATGCGATGACGCGTCTGGAGCACGGCGGGCGTGATCAGCGCGTGATTGAACAGGTTGTCCTCGAGGGACCTGCGGGTTTCTTCCAGCGTCGGTTCCCTTGTCCCGCCTTCTTTGCCCTCTCCCGAGTCCGACTTCGTCCCTCCGGGCGGCAGCGGGGGAAGCAGGCTTCCCGTTCCCAGCACGACGATTTTCAAGACGCGCCGCGGCTGATCGAAAGCGAGGTTGACCGCGATACGGCCGGATTGCGAGTGGCCGACGAGATGCGCCTGCTCTATCCTCATCGCGTCCATGAATGCGAGGACAAAGCGGGTGCGATACGCGACGGAGTGATCTTCCGGATCGTCGCTCAAGCCGAATCCGGGCTGATCGAAGGCGATCACGCGCAATCCGTACCCGGCGAGAGCGGGCAGGTTATCGGCCCACACGTCGGCGGAAGAGCCGAGCG
>VBDM01000354.1 GCA_005881355.1 Betaproteobacteria bacterium | reverse complement strand
GCGCACCTGCGCGACCGAGCCCGGGGCGGAGGTGAGGCTCTCCGAATAGAGCGTCTGGATCGAGTCGATGACGGCGATTTCCGGTTTCGCCTTTTCCAGCGTCGCAAGGATGCGCTCGAGCTGGATTTCGGCGAGGAGATCGAGCTTTCCCGAATCGAGCGCGAGGCGCTGCGCGCGCAGCGCCACCTGCTCGGCGGACTCTTCGCCGCTCACGTAGATGGACTTGTGCGACGCGCTCATCTGCGCGAGCGCCTGCAGGAGGAGGGTCGACTTGCCCACCCCCGGGTCGCCGCCGATCAGCACCACCCCGCCGGCGACGAAACCGCCGCCGAGGACGCGGTCGAGCTCGCCGATCCCGCTCGGAACCCGCTCCATTTCGCGCGTGTGTACCTCGGCGAGGCGCTTCAGCTCCGAGCTCTTCGCGACGCCGGCGAAGCGGTGCTTCGTCGCGCCTTCGGCGATGCTTTCGACCAGCGTGTTCCAGGCGCCGCAGTGCGGGCATTGCCCCTGCCACTTCGAGGACTCGCCGCCGCACTCGGTGCAGGCGTAGACGGTTCTCGCCTTCGCCATCAGTCCGTTTCCGTGACGGGCACGCGCGGCGAAAGCGCGCACAGCAGTTCGTAGCTCACCGTGCCCGCGCTCGTGGCGACTTCGTCCGCAGAGAGTCCTTCCCCCCACAGAGTCACCGGCGAGCCGATCGCCGCCTCCGGGATCCCGGTGAGATCGGCGAACAGCATGTCCATCGCCACGCGGCCCAGCGTGCGGGTGCGCTTGCCGCATACGAGGATCGGCGTGCCGGTGGGCGCGTGGCGCGGATAGCCGTCGGCGTATCCGCAGGCGACGATGCCGACCCGCACCGGGCCGTCGGCGGTGAAAGTGCAGCCGTAGCCCACGCTGTCGCCTGCGCTCAGGCTGCGCGCCGCGATGAGCTCGCTCGAAAGAGTCATCGCCGGCTTCAATCCCAGTTTTTCCGCGCTTTCGTCCGGAAAGGGCGAGCACCCGTAGAGCATGATGCCGGGCCTCACCCAGTCGGCGTGGGTCTCGGGATAGCGCAGGATCGCCGCCGAGTTGGCGAGACTGCGCGGAAGTTTCGCTCCCCCGGCCGCGGCGTCGAAGCGCGCGAGCTGCCACCGGACGCCGCGCTCGCCGTCCGCGTCGGCGAAATGCGTCATCAGCGTGATACTGCCCGCGCAAGCGCGCAGCCGCTCGAGCGCGTCGCGGAACTCCTTTCCGGGAAAACCGAGCCGGTTCATGCCGGTGTTGAGCTTCGCGTAGACCGCGAGCTTCTTCGGGAGCTGCGCCTTCTCGAGAACCGCCAGCTGCTCCGCGTCGTGCACGACCACCGCCAGGCCCTGCGCGGCGATCGGCTCCAGCTCCTCGGGCGCATAAAAGCCCTGCAGCAGGAGAATCGGGCGCCGCTCACCCGAGCGGCGCAGCTCGAGCGCCGCTTCGAGCTCGATCAGCGCGAGACCCTCCGCCGCAGCGAGCGCTTTTGCGGCACGCGCAAGCCCATGACCGTAGGCGTTCGCCTTGACCACCGCCCAGGAGCGCGAGCGCGGCGCGCGGCGTTTCGCTACGCCCAGGTTGTGGCGCAGCGCTCCGGAATCGATTCGGGCTCGGATCGGGCGCATCGCCCGTCATTCGACCATAAAACCGGGGGGGCCGGCCAGCACCGCGCGAGAAGTTTCCGCAGGCGTAAATGACTCGTGGTATAAAACGGGCGGCCAAAAACGTTTACCCGCTGCAACGCCCGATAAAAGCGACCGATGAAACGCGGCTTCTACACCATCATGGCAGCGCAGTTTTTCAGCTCGCTCGCCGACAACGCGCTGCTGATCGCCGCGATCGCGCAGCTCCTTGAGCTCGACGGCCCGGCGTGGATGATCCCGCTCCTGAAGTTCTTCTTTACCGTGTCCTACGTCGCGCTCGCCGCCTTCGTGGGGGCCTTCGCCGACGCGATTCCCAAGGGCCGCGTGATGTTCATCACCAACACCATCAAGATCGCCGGCTGCGTGATGCTGTTCTTCACGGGCTACGTCGAATTCGTCGGCATCCCCGAATACGCGATGGTGCTCACCGCGTATGCGGTCGTCGGATTCGGGGCGGCGGCGTATTCGCCGGCGAAGTACGGAATCCTCACCGAGCTGCTGCCCCCGGAAAAACTGGTGCTTGCCAACGGCTGGATCGAAGGGCTCACGGTCGCCTCGATCATCCTCGGCACGGTGCTCGGCGGGGCGCTCATCAGCCCGAGGATCGCGTCGGTGCTGCTCGCGATCGACGTGCCTCGCATCGACACCGGCATCGAGACCCCGGCCGAGGCCGCGATCCTGGTCATCTCCGCGATCTACGTGATCGCCGCCATATTCAA
>VBDM01000353.1 GCA_005881355.1 Betaproteobacteria bacterium | reverse complement strand
TGCGGCACTCACGTTCGCATCGTGCGCGCGGTCAAGCGCGCAGCAGAAATGGCCTGAGGAGACGATCATGCTGAATGCGACTCTGTCCCGCCGCGACTTCCTCAGGGCGAGCGGCTCGCTCGTCGTCACCTTCTCGCTGAACGGCCTCCTGCCGCAGGGCGCAGCGGCGCAAGGCACGCTCGCGAAGACCGTCGCCGCCGACCAGGTGGACGGCTTTCTCGCGATCGGCGCGGACGGCACGGTCACCTGCTATTCAGGCAAGGTGGATCTGGGCACCGGCGTGCGCACCGCTCTGACGCAGATAGTCGCTGATGAGTTGGACGTGCCGCTCGGGAACGTCAAGATCGTCGAAGGCGACACCTTGCTCACCCCCGATCAGGGACCGACTTTCGGCAGCCTTTCGATCCAGAACGGCGGCATGCAGGTTCGCCAGGCGGCTGCGACCGCGCGCGCGGCGCTCCTTTCCGAAGCCGCCAAGCGCCTCGATGTTCCGGCTGCGGACCTCACGACGCAGGACAGCGCCGTGGTCGCCAAGTCGGGCGGCCCGAAGCTCGCGTACCCGGAGCTTATCGGCGGCAGGAACTTCGAGCTCAAGCTCGACCCCAAGTCGCCGGCGAAGGATCCCTCGCAGTACAAGCTCGTCGGCCAGCCGGTCCCGCGCCTCGACATCCCGGGAAAAGTCACAGGTGAATTCACGTACATGCAGGATTTCAAAGTGCCCGGCATGCTGCACGGCCGCGTCATCCGGCCCGCCGCGATGCGCGCCGACCTCGTCTCCTTCGACGACAGCGCGGCAAAGAGAATCAAGGGGCACGTGCAGACGGTGCGCGAAGGCAATTTCCTCGCGGTGCTCGCCGAATCCGAGTGGGCGGCGATCAAGGCCGCGAAAGCGGTGAAAGCGCGCTGGTCGAAGTGGGAAGGACTGCCCGAGAGAGCCAAGCTGTGGGACTACGTGCGCTCGACCAAGGTGAACAGCACCGAAGTCCTGCAGAAAGCGGGCGACAGCGCGGAGGCGCTGAAGACCTCGTCCAAGAAAGTGAGCGCGACCTACGACTTCGCCATCCACACCCACGGCTCGATCGGGCCGTCGTGCGCGATCGCGGAATGGAAGGACGGCAAGCTCACCTGCTGGAGCGCTTCGCAGCAGACGCACCTGCTGCGCCGGCAGCTCGCGGGGATGTTCGGCGTGCCGCCGGACAACGTGCGCTGCCTCTACATCGACGGCTCGGGCTGCTACGGCCGCAACGGCCATGAGGACGCGGCGGCCGATGCGGCGCTGCTCGCCAAGGCCGCCGGCCGGCCGGTGCGGCTGCAATGGATGCGCGAGGACGAGCACGGCTGGGACCCGAAGGGGCCGCCGACGCTACTCGACTACCGCGGCGCGGTCGACGCTTCGGGCAACGTGGTCGCCTGGGAATCCGACGTGTTCATCCCGGAGCGGCCGAAGCAGATCGCGGTCACGCTCATGGCCGCCGACCTCGCCAAGCTGCCCAAGGAGGACGCGCACCCGGGCAACATCCACCAGTCGCTGGCGATCCCGTACACGTTTGCGAACATCAAGGCGAGCGCGCACTGGCTCGCCGAGACGCCGTTCCGTCCGTCGTGGATCCGCACTCCGGGCCGGATGCAGAACACCTTCGGCAACGAAACCTTCATGGACGAGCTCGCGCTCGCGGCGGGCGCCGATCCGCTCGAGTTCAGGTTGCGCAACCTGAACCCGAACGACAAGCGCGGCATCGAGCTGCTCCAGCGTCTCGCGGAAGTCGCGCGCTGGGAGCCGAGGAAGTCGCCGAGCGGCAGCTCAGGCGAGATCGCGCGGGGACGCGGGCTCTCCTACATCAAGTACGAGCTGGTGCGCACCTACGTCGGCGTGGTGGCCGACGTCGAGGTCAACCGCAGGACCGGCAAGATCCGCGTCACGAAATTCACCGTGGCGCACGACTGCGGCCAGATCATCAATCCCGACGGCCTGAAAAACCAGATCGAGGGCAACGTCGTGCAGACGGTGAGCCGCACACTGATCGAGGAGCTCAAGTTCAACCGGGCGCGGGTAACGAGCCTCGATTGGAAGAGCTACCCGATCCTCACCTTCCCCGACGTGCCGGAAGTGCGGATCGAGCTGATCGACCGGCCGAACGAGCGGCCGTGGGGCGCGGGGGAGCCGACCGCTGCGGTGGTGCCCTCGGCGATCTCGAACGCGGTGTTCGACGCGATCGGCGTGCGCCTGCGCTCGGTGCCTTTCGTGCCGCAGAAAGTGCTCGCCGGACTGAAGGCCGTCTGAACGGCGCAGGCCCGCCGAAAACGGGCGCCTCGGCGCCCGTTTTCGTGTCACTTGCGTCTTGGGCGCGACCGTCTGTGCGCCTTTGATTTTTTCGGCACGAAGCCGATCGCTTCGACTTCCAGACCGCAGTCCATCGGGGTGCGTCCCGCCTGGATGCGCGTTCTGGCGGGCAGCGTCGCGCAGCCACACGATGACTTTCAGCAGGCAATCCATGTTCGAGCCGGCCGCCTCGACCAGCTTCTTCATGTTGTCCATCACGAGGCGCACCTGTTGTGCGAAGGGCGGATTCGGAAAGGGCGGGATCGGGCGCCCGGCTTCCCGCGCCTCGCGCAACGCCCGCGAGAATTCCTCGTCGAAGGGCGGCAGCCCCGAGATGAAAATCAGATCGCCGTGGCGCACGCACAGGTTGAAGGGCGCGTTCGTCACCGGCAGGCCGGCGTCGTAGTTTTGCTTTTCCATGTGCGTCCTCTCCTGTTGCGTAATCTTCACCACAGCTGCGCGCGAGGCGCTCCTCGTAGCAGACTACGCAGGGTGTGTTGATTCGCTTCGACGAACCCCGCATTATAGAACCCGTCCATGGACATTTCGCGCCGCAACTGG
>VBDM01000349.1 GCA_005881355.1 Betaproteobacteria bacterium | reverse complement strand
GGATGGGGAAGTCTGTGACGGGAATGAAGCCGGTCGCGGCGGGATGCGAGGGGGGCCGCTGGGCGGACGTGGATGCGCTCGCGCGCTCGAGCACGGTGCGCGCGCGGCCGCGGATTGCCAATCCTTACGCGTTTGAGCCGGCGATCGCCCCGCACATCGCGGCGCAGCTCGCCGGCATAGAGATTGACATTGAAACAATCGCGCGCGCTTACGAGGAGCTGTCGCAGGTCGCGGACGTCGTCGTGGTGGAAGGCGCAGGAGGGTTCCTCGTCCCGTTGAACGCGGGCCAAACCGGGGCAGACCTTGCGATGCGGCTCGGCCTCCCCGTGGTGCTCGTGGTCGGCATGCGGCTCGGTTGCCTGAACCACGCGCTCCTCACGCGGCGGCAGATCGAAGCCTGCGGCTTGCGCTGCGCAGGCTGGGGGGCGAATTGCATCCTCCCCGGCATGCCTCACTTGGACGGCAACGTTCGCGCGCTCGAGCAGCGCCTCGGCTGCCCGTTGCTCGGCGTTGTGCCCTTTCAGCGCGAGCCGGTCCCGGCGAACGTCGCCCCGCTTCTGTCGCTCGAGCCCCTGATGGAGGCGGCGGCATGAGTGCAAGTGCAAAGCTGACCGAGCGAAGCCTGCGAGCAGTCTGGCATCCCTGCACGCAGATGAAGCACCACGAGACGCTGCCGCTCGTCCCGGTGAGCCGCGCCGAAGGAGTCTGGCTCTACGATTTCGAAGGCCGCCGCATCCTCGATGCGATCAGCTCCTGGTGGGTGAATCTGCTCGGACACGGCGATCCGCGCATCAATGCCGCGCTGCGGAGCCAGCTCGACTCACTGGAACACGTGATGCTGGCCGGGTTCACGCATGCGCCGGCGGTCGAGCTCTCGGAACGCCTTGCCCGGCTCGCTCCCGAGGGGCTCGGGCACTGCTTCTTCGGATCCGACGGAGCTTCCGCCGTCGAGATCGCGCTGAAGATGAGCTATCACTATTGGAGGAACGCCGGCCGGCCCGCGAAGAGCGGATTCGCGGCGCTCGCCAACGGCTATCACGGCGAGACGCTCGGTGCGCTGTCGGTCACGGATATTCCGCTCTACCGAGATACCTACGCGCCGCTCCTGCGCAAGAGCGTGCGCGTGCCTTCGCCGGATTGGCGTCTGGCCGGGCCGGGCGAGACGCCGCGGGAGTATGCGGGGCGTTGCGCACGGGCGCTCGAAGCGCACTTCGAGCGGCACGCGGCCGAGACCGCGGCGCTGATCGTCGAGCCCCTGGTGCAGTGCGCGGGCGGCATGGCGATGCACGACGCGCAGTACCTGCACCTAGCCCGCGGGCTCTGCGACCGCTTCGAGGTGCACCTCATCGCCGACGAGATCGCCGTCGGGTTCGGCCGCACAGGGACGCTCTTCGCCTGCGAGCAGGCGCAGATTTCGCCGGACTTCCTGTGCCTCTCAAAGGGCCTCACCGGAGGCTATCTGCCGCTCTCGGTGGTGATGACGACCGATCGCGTCTATCAGGCCTTCTACGACGACAGGCTCGAGCGGGGTTTCCTGCACTCCCACTCCTACAGCGGCAACCCGCTTGCCTGCCGCGCCGCCCTCGCCGTGCTGGACATCCTGGAGGAAGACAAGGTGCTGGAGCGCAATCTCCGCATCGCCGCGCACCTCAACCGGCGCGCCGAAGCGCTGCGCTCGCATCGCCGCGTCGCGCATTTCCGCAACACCGGAATGATCTGGGCTTTCGATGTGCGCGACGCGGAACCCGGCTTCGCCCGGGACTTTTAC
>VBDM01000348.1 GCA_005881355.1 Betaproteobacteria bacterium | reverse complement strand
AGGCTTGCCGAGCTGGAAAGGCGAGCGCCCCGCGTAGGCGCCGACGTCGTCCACCGCGCGGATTTTCATCGCGCGGATCGTTCCGTCGCGGTCGAACGCGAGCTGCATGTCGAAGATACGGTCCGGTCCCTGCATGTCCCCGCCACGCAGGTTTTCCAGCCGGTCCTCGATCAGGCGCACCGCAACGCCGAGTTTTTTCGCGAGATAGCCGACGAGCACGGTGTGCTTGATGCCGCGCTTCACGCCGTAGCTGCCGCCGACGTCGACGTCGTAGTGCACGCGCACGGCGTTGCTGGACAGGCGCAGCGCGCGCGCGGTCTGGTCGGGGAACTTGGGCATCTGGATCGAAGCCCAGATGTCGAGGATTCCCGTCCCTGCGTCCCACCGCGCGGCGACGCCGAAGGTTTCGATCGGCACGGTCGCGCTGCGGCCCCACACCGCGCGGAAGGCGATCCTGTGCTCGGCGTTTGCGAACGCCTCCTCGACCGGGCCCCATACGAACTTGCGGTGGTAGAGCACGTTCGAGCCGTGCGACGGATGGACGAGCGGCGCCCCCGGGGCGAGCGCTTTTTCGGCGTCGATCACGTGCGGCAGCGGCTCGTATTCGACTTCGACGCGCTCCGCCGCGTCCTCGGCGAGCGAGCGCGAATCGGCGACGACCGCCGCCACCCATTCGCCGGCGTAGCGCACCACGCCGCGGGCGAGCGCGAAGCGCGTCACCTCGGGCGCGTCCACGCCGATCGGGAGCGAATCGGTGTTAGCGCAGAACTCCTCGCCGGTGAGGACGTAGAGCACACCGGGCGCGGAGAGCGCAGCTTTGGCGTCGATCGAAACGATGCGCGCGCTCGCGTGCGGCGATGCGACAAGCGCGACGTGCTTCATCCCGGGAAGCGCAATGTCGGCGACAAATCGCCCCCGGCCGGTGACAAAGCGGGGGTGTTCCTTGGCCCGGCGCTTCGCACCGATGTAACGGAAGCTCGTCATGGCGCGCAGGGTTCTCCCCTCCTTATCCAAGGAGGGGAAATCCGGCGGGTTTGCGCCGAGAGCGCTCATTTCCCTTCCTTCGCTATGCGCTCCGCGGCGAGTTGCACCGCCTCGACGATCTGCTGATAGCCGGTGCAGCGGCACAGGTTGCCGCCGATGGCGTCGCGGATCTGCGCTTCCGAAGGGCCTGGATTCGCGTTAAGCAGGGCCTGCGCTGCGATCAGCATTCCCGGAGTGCAGTAGCCGCACTGAAGGCCGTGCGTCTCGCAGAAGCTGTCCTGAAGGACACTCAGGGATCCGTCCGTTCTCGCGAGCCCCTCGACGGTGGTGACGCGGTGCCCGTCCGCCTGCACCGCGTACATGAGGCAGGAACGCACCGGCTCGCCGTCGAGCATCACCGAGCACGCCCCGCAGATTCCGTGCTCGCAGCCGATGTGCGTGCCCGTGAGGAGCAGTTCTTCGCGCAACCAGTCCACCAGCGACAGGCGCGCCGGCACCTGGGCCGACCGCGGCTTGCCGTTGACTTCGACGGAAATGGCGTGAAGCGTCTCGCTCACTGCACGCTCCTCGCTCTCTCGCGCGCTTCGCGCAGCGCCCGCGCCGCGAGCACGCCCGCGAGGTGCCTCCGATATTCCGCGCTCGCGTGGAGGTCGCTGCCCGGCTCCGTTTCGATTGCCGCGGCGTGGGCTGCGTCCTTCACGACCGCGTCGTCGAGCCGGGTGCCGACCAGGCGCGCAGCGATCCTCGGAAACGCGAGCGGCGTTCCGCCGGCTCCGCCCAAGCCGAACGCCGCGCGCACGCAGCGCCCGTCGCCGTCGATCGCGATCTGTGCCGCAGCCGAGACCATCGCGAAGTCGCCGTGGCGCACGGAAATCTCGGTGAAAGCGGAACCCGTGCGCCGCCAGGACCACGCCGGCCATTGGATTTCCTCGAGGCATTCATCGGACCGCGCGTGAGTCGCCATGGGACCGGAGAAAAACTTGTCGGCTTCGAGCGTGCGCGTTCCTTTCGCCGAACGAAGCAGCATGCGCGCACCCAGCACCTGCGCGACGAGCGGGAGCTCGGCGCACGGGTCGGCGTGCGCGAGACTACCGCCTATCGTGCCGCGACTTCGCGTTTGAGCGTGGCCCACCCAGGAAAGCGCCTGACGCAAGAGCGGCACGCGGGAGGCAAGCACATCGTTCCGTTCGACCACGCATTGGCGCGCACAGGCGCCGATGCGCGCGGCATCCTTTTCGAGGGAAACGAACTTGAGCGCGGCGATCTCGCTGATGTCGATGAGCCAGGCGGGGCGCACGAGGCGCATCGCCATCATCGGCACGAGGCTCTGGCCGCCGGCGAGGAGCTTCGCGCCGTCGCCGTGGCGGCGAAGCAGCTCGCAGGCTTCTTCGAGCGAGGCGGCGCGAGCGTACTCGAAAGGTGCCGCC
>VBDM01000343.1 GCA_005881355.1 Betaproteobacteria bacterium | reverse complement strand
TCCTGAAGCGGTGCTTGCCGGTGAAGAGCAGGTAGTGCTTGCCGCCTGCCGCGCGGCCGATCATGGTGATGCCGAGCTTGGCGGCGATCTCGTGGCCCATCTTGGTGAGACCGGAGCGGGAAACCAGGAAGGGGATTTGCATCTGCGCGGCCTTGATCACCATCTCCGAGGTGAGGCGCCCGGTGGTGTAGAAGATCTTGTCCGAGCCGTCCACGCCGTCGAGCCACATCTGCCCGGCGATCGCGTCGACCGCGTTGTGCCGCCCTACATCCTCGACAAAGTACAGGATCTCGACTCCAGCGGAGGTGTTCGTCGCGAGCGCGCAGCCGTGCACGGCGCCGGCGGATTTATAGATGGTTTCCTTGTAGCGCACCGCCTCCAGCAGGGCGTGGAGCGCCTCTTCGGTGAGCGTCACGTCGCCGCGCAGCTTGACCGAGTCGATCTCCGCCATCAGGTCGCCGAACACGGTGCCCTGGCCGCAGCCGGTGGTCACGGTGCGCTTTTTCATCTTCTTGGCTAGCCCCTTGATGGCTTTGCGCGTGGTGACGACGACCGAAGCCGTCTCCCAGTCGACCTGCACCGCGGCGATGTCGTCGATGGATTTCACCAGGCGTTGGTTGCGCAGGTAACCGATGGCGAGCGCCTCGGGCGCCTGCCCGAGCGTCATCAGAGTGACGATCTCGCGCTTGTCGACATAGAGCGTGAGCGGATGCTCGCCCGCGATCGGCGTCGCGACCGCCTCGCCGCGCTCGTTGATCGCCTCGACCTCGAAGGTGAGGGGTTTGGAAGCGTTGGTGAGCTGCGGCCGGCGCGCGGTTTTCATCCGCCGATATAAGACATTTCGATCTTGCGCAGCTTGGCCGTTTCCGCGGTGCGGATCTCGGAGTAGTGGTCGGCGCGCGCCTGCCAGATGCGCGCGATGGCGCCCGAGATCTCCTCGTCGGAGGAGCCGCCGCGCAGCATCCCGCGCAGGTCGTAGCCCGCGGTCGCGAAAAGGCACGTATAGAGCATTCCCTCGGTGGAGAGCCGCGCGCGGGTGCAGGTGCGGCAGAAGGCCTGCGTCACCGAGGAGATCACGCCGATTTCCCCCGCGCCATCCTTATAGCGCCAGCGCTCGGCGACTTCGCCCGCGTAGTTCGGGTCGACCTGCTCGAGCGGCATCGTTGCGTCGATCAGGCGGATGACGTCCGCCGAGGGGACCACGTCGTCCATGCGCCAGCCGTTGGTTGCGCCGACGTCCATGTACTCGATGAAGCGCACGATATGGCCGCTGCCCTTGAAGCGGCGCGCCATCGGCACGATCGAATCCTCGTTCGCGCCGCGCTTCACCACCATGTTGATCTTGACCGGCGCAAGGCCCGCCGCGGCGGCGGCATCGACGCCGGCGAGCACTTCGGACACGGGGAAATCCGCGTCGTTCATCATGCGGAAAGTGCGCTCGTCGAGCGAGTCGAGGCTCACCGTGACGCGCTTCAAGCCCGCCGCTTTCAGCGCGCGCGCTTTTTTCGCAAGCAGCGAACCGTTGGTGGTGAGCGTGAGGTCGACGCCCGGGATTGCGGCGAGCATTTCGATCAGGCGCTCGAGGTTCTTGCGCAGGAGCGGCTCGCCGCCGGTCAGCCGGATCTTCTCCATGCCCTGATCCTTGAAGACGCGCGCAAGCCGCGCGATCTCCTCGAAGGTGAGCAGCTCGCTTCGGGCAAGGAAAGGATAGTCCGGACCGAACACGTCGCGCGGCATGCAGTAGATGCAGCGGAAGTTGCAACGGTCGGTGACCGAAATGCGCAGATCGCGCAAATGCCGGCCGAGCGTGTCCCGCCCGGCGCGCTCGGATCCGCCCGATTCCCCCTTGGGGGGAAGGGGTTTTGCCCTGCGCCCGTCGTCGATGGGGATGACCCGGTCCGTCATGGCTTGCGTAGCCGCATCATGAAATGCGGTTCATAATTCATCGTTTCCTCAGCCGCTCCAGTCTAGCCGCAAAAATGCCCTACCCAAACCTCGCCCTAGTGGTCGTCATGGAGCGCACGCGGCTCGACAACCGCTGGCAGTCGGAGAAATGGGAGCCGATCGGCGTGCTGACCGATTCGAGCGAGCCGGGCTCGGCGCCGCGCGTTCTGCGGCAGGACGGCCTGAGCACGCAGTGGCTGCATCCGGGATTCAAGCTGGAGCTGTTCCACGACGAGTCGGAAGGGTATTACCTCAACCTCTACTCGCCGCAGCCCTACGTGTTCGTGAACTGGCTGGAGGAGGGCGGGAAGGGCGTGCCGCAATCGGTGACGGTGAGCTACAACGAAGCGGCGCGCCAGATGGACGGCGGGGCGCGCGTGGACGGCGTGCCGATGCCGGCCGAATGGATTTCCTGGCTCGCCGAGTACGTCGAGAAGCACTACAAGCCCGAGCCGAAGAAGAAACGCAGCCGCCCGCCT
>VBDM01000001.1 GCA_005881355.1 Betaproteobacteria bacterium | reverse complement strand
GGCGCGGATGTCGGCAGAGCGCATCCCGCAGATCGCCGTGGTGATGGGCTCGTGCACTGCGGGCGGCGCCTACGTGCCGGCGATGTCCGACGAGACGATCATCGTGAAGGGACAAGGCACGATCTTTCTCGGCGGGCCGCCGCTCGTGAAGGCCGCGACAGGCGAGATCGTTTCGCCCGAGGAGCTGGGCGGCGCGGAGGTGCACGCGCGGCAGTCGGGCGTCGTCGACCACACCGCGCAGAACGACGCGCACGCGCTCGCCATCGCGCGCGCCATCGTCGCCAATCTCAACCGCGTGAAGAACGTCGCGGTCGCGCTTCGTGAACCGGCGGAGCCGCTCTATCCGGCCGCCGAGCTGCACGGGGTGATCCCCGTAGACAAGCGCAGGCCCTACGACGCGCGCGAAGTGATCGCGCGCATCGTGGATGCGAGCACCGGCTTCGCGCGCATCTTGGGCTATCCGGTCGGCATCGTCGCGAACAACGGCATTCTTTTCTCCGAGTCCGCGCTGAAGGGCGCGCACTTTGTCGAGCTTTGCAGCCAGCGCGGAATCCCGCTCCTTTTTCTTCAGAACATCACCGGCTTCATGGTCGGCAAGAAGTACGAGGCGGGCGGCATCGCCAAGGACGGCGCGAAGATGGTGACGGCGGTCGCCTGCAGCCGCGTTCCCAAGTTCACGGTGGTCCTCGGCGGCTCCTTCGGCGCGGGCAACTACGCCATGTGCGGTCGTGCGTTTTCGCCCCGTTTCCTGTGGATGTGGCCGAGCGCCCGCATCTCGGTGATGGGCGGGGAGCAGGCGGCCTCGGTCCTAGCGACGGTGAAGCGCGACGGGATCGAGGCGAAAGGCGGTGCCTGGAGCAAGGAAGAGGAAGAAGACTTCAAGCGCCCGATCCGCGAGCAATACGAGCGCCAGGGGCACCCGTATTACGCGACTGCGCGGCTCTGGGACGACGGCCTGATCGCCCCGGAGGAGACGCGCCGCATGCTCGCCCTTGCGATCTCGGCCTCGCTCAACGCGCCAATCGAGGAAAGCCGCTTCGCGATCGTGGAATGGCAAAGGACGACCCCTGAGTTCGCCTACGCCACCTACAACCGCGCGCACCGTGTGCGGTTCGCGCACGGCCTGGAGTACCTCGCCGGCGCGGCGCCGGAGAATATTCCCGCGACAGCGCCTCGCGCACCCGGCATTGACCCCGAGCAGGCGTTCGTCGCGTCGCTGTCTTCCTGCCACATGCTGTGGTTCCTGCATCTCGCCGTGACCCGCAAGCTCGTCGTCGACCGCTACATCGATCACGCGGTGGGCGTGCTCGGCAAGGACGCCGAAGGCAGGACGGCGATGACGCGCGTCACGCTGCGCCCGTCGGTCGTGTTCGGCGGCCCCGTGCCGAGCGCGAATGAGCTGCGCGAGCTGCACGAAAAGGCGCACGAACGCTGCTTCATCGCCAATTCGGTCCGCACCGAGATCGCGATCGAGCCGCAATAACCCGAGAAAGGGAAAGATGGAATACAAGACGATCGAAATCCAACAGGGCCAGGGCGTCGCCGTGCTCTGGCTCAACCGGCCCGAGGTGCGCAACGCCTTCAACGAGGCCATGATCACCGAGCTGAGCACGTCCTTCGCTGAGCTGGATGCCGATGCTGCCGTGCGCGCCGTGGTGCTCGCCGGCCGCGGCAAGGTGTTCTGCGCCGGCGCCGACCTCAACTGGATGAAGAAAATGGGGGAGCTGGGCATCGAGGAGAACCGC
Organism: Betaproteobacteria bacterium; assembly: GCA_005881355.1. GTDB lineage: Bacteria > Pseudomonadota > Gammaproteobacteria > Burkholderiales > SG8-39 > VBDM01. The sequence continues at coordinate 10,841 of VBDM01000001.1, read as the reverse complement.
AAGGACGCGGTCGCATTCGGGAGTATGCTGAACCGGCTTTACGCCTTGAAAAAGCCCACCGTCGCGCGCGTGCACGGCGCCGCGTTCGCCGGGGGGATCGGGCTCGTCGCTGCCTGCGACATCGCTGTCGCCTCCACCGAAACCGAATTCTGCGTGTCCGAGGTGCGGCTGGGCCTGCAGCCGGCGACCATCAGCCCCTATGTCCTCGCGGCGATGGGCGAGCGCACCGCACGCCGCTACTTCCTCACTGCCGAGCGCTTCACGGCCGCGGAGGCCTATCGCATCGGCCTGGTGCAGGAGCTCGCCCAAGCCCGAGAGCTCGACGCGACCGTGAACTCGATCCTCGGCGAGCTCGTCCAGGGCGCGCCTGGCGCGCAGGCCGCGACCAAGGCGCTGATACGCGCACGGCGGCCGATCACACCCGAGCTGATGGCCGACATGGCTGAGCGCATCGCGAGCGCCCGCGCCTCCGACGAAGGCAGGGAAGGCGCGCGCGCCTTCCTCGAAAAGCGCTCTCCCAAATGGCTGGAACAGGCGAAGCAGGCTCTGAAGCGGCCGTCCAAGCGGAAAAAATAAGGCAGTCAGGTGTTCGCCGAGAACTGATCGCCAACCGCACCGAGCTTATCGATTTCGAGGCCGAGACGTGAGCCTTCCCAGGAAAGTCAGGATCGTCGACGTGGCACCGCGCGACGGCCTGCAGAACGAGCCCAAGAGCGTCCCGGCCACGGTCAAGATCGAGCTCATCACCCGGCTCGCCGAGGCGGGCCTGCCCGCGGTCGAGGCGACCGCGTTCGTGTCACCCAAGTGGGTGCCGCAGATGGCCGACTCAGCCGAAGTCATGGCGGGCATCCGCAAGAAACCGGGCGTCGCCTACCCGGTGCTCGTGCCCAACATGCGGGGCTTCGAGGCGGCACGCGCCGCGGGCGCCGAGGAGATCGCCGTGTTCGGCGCGGCCACCGAAACTTTCAGCCGCAGGAACATCAACTGCTCGATCGCCGAGAGCCTCGCGCGCTTCGCGCCGGTCGTGGAAGCCGCGCGCAAAGCCGGCATGCGCGCGCGCGGTTACATCTCATGCGCCGCAGGCTGTCCGTGCGATGGGCTGCTACGAGATCTCGCTCGGCGACACGATCGGTGTGGGCACGCCCGGCAAGATCCGCCGCATGATCGAGGTGGTCGCGCGGCGCGTCCCGATCGGCAAGCTCGCCGGCCATTACCACGACACCTACGGCCAGGCGCTCGCGAACATCTACGCCTCGCTCGAGGCGGGCGTGCGGACCTTCGACAGCTCGGTTTCAGGGCTGGGCGGCTGCCCCTACGCGAAGGGCGCGACCGGCAACGTGGCAACCGAAGACGTGGTGTACATGATGGAGGGCCTGGGCATCCACACCGGCGTCGATCTCGGGAAGCTCAGGCAGGCGGGCGAGTTCATCTGCGCGCAGCTCGGGCGCGAGCCGGCCTCCAAAGTGGCGCGGGCGCTCGCGGCGAAAGGCGCATGAAGCGGGACGAGGCGCCCGCAGGCGACGTTCAATCGCCCTGCAATAACGTGTGCCGCATGAACCCCGACTCGGGCCTCTGCGAAGGCTGCCTGCGCACGCTCGATGAGATCGCCGCCTGGTCGGGCCTCGACGACGACGAGAAACGCGCGGTGCTCGCGCAGCTGCCCGCGCGGCGGACGGCCCGATGAAGCTCCCCCGAAGCATCCGGGTCATCGAGCGCGGCTGGCTTTCCGCGAACAACATCGTGCTCGAGGAGCGCAGCGAGGCCGTGGTGGTCGATTCGGGCTACGTCGCGCACGCGCCGCAGACGCTTGCGCTCCTTGAGCGCGCGCTCGCCGGGAAAAAGCTCGCGCGCCTCGTCAACACCCACTGCCATTCCGACCACATGGGCGGGAACGCCGCCATCCAGAAGAAGTTCGGCTGCGCGATCAGCATCCCGCAAGGCGAGGCGCCGGCGATCGACAACTGGGACGAGCAGCAGCTCATCCTCGCGGTCGCCGACCAGCGCGCTCAAGCGTTCAGCTACGACGATACCTTCCGCGACGGCGACGTGCTGCAAATGGGCGGGCTCGACTGGCAGGTGATCGCGGCGCCGGGGCACGACACGCACGCGGTGATGTTCCATTCGCCCGAGGCGCGCGTGCTGATTTCCGGCGACGCGTTGTGGGAAAACGGCTTCGGCGTGGTCTTCCCGCAGCTCTTCGGCCGCGAGACCGCGCTCGCCGAGACGCGCGCGACCCTCGAGGCCGTCGGCCGGCTTGACGTTGACGTCGTCATCCCCGGCCACGGCCCGCCCTTCGGCGACGCCGGCGCGGCGCTCGAGCGCGCCTTCCATCGCCTGGAGGGATACGAGCAAGACATCGCGCGGCTCGCCCGCCACTGCGCCAAAGTGATGCTCTCCTTCTCCCTGCTGGAGAAGCGCTCCATGCCGCTCGCCGAGCTGCCGGCCTACGTCGCGCGCGTGCCCATCCTCGCCGAGCTGAACTCGCGCTACCTCCGCATGACGCATGCGGCGATGGCCGAGTGGCTGGTCAACGAACTCGAGCGCGCCGGCGCGGCGGGACGGAGGGAGGGATTACTGCTGGCGAGGGGGGAGTGAGCTGCGGCGGCAGGACGGGCGTTGTTGCCATACGCCAAGTCACTCGAAGTTATCAGAAAGATTCAGCCGGTTCGCTTCCAAAGAGTTTCGCGAAAGATCAAGGGCGCCGGAGCGCGCTCCAGGTCGCGATTTCGCGGTCTGCGCGCCGCACCGTTCCGCTCAGCGAATCGCCCGCAACGCGCCCGACCAGATCGACCGGGTCGCGGGCGACGACGCCGCGGGGCAGAGTAAGCCGGAGCTCGTCGCCGCGAAGTCTTCCTTCGGAGATAGGCAGGCTGCCGCCTTCGGGGAGGCGTGCAGTCCCTGAAACCCTCTGATATTGCTGCTCCAGCGCGAGGGAGATGCGGCGCGCTTTTCGGCCGATCCTGATTTCGATTTCCCACGCTCCTTCGACCTTCGCCGGAACGATCCACAGATAAACCGTGCTTTCCTTGCGCGCCCCGACGGCCTTGTCCGGGGCGGGAAGCGTCTCCTGCGCCTCGGGACGCCAGACCCCCATGTCGTAATCGTGCGAGACCACGCGCGTGCCCGGCTTCAGCTCGGCGAGTATCCTGGGGCGCAGCGCCATGTTGACGTCGGGCAGGAGATAGAGCGTCAGCACGTCCGCCTCGTGAAAGTCGGTCTTGAACAGGTCTTGCTGCAGGAATTTCACGCGATCGGCGACGCCGACGCGACGCGCTTCGTCGTTCGAGCTCCGCACCAGGCGCGGGTCGAGCTCGACGCCGAATCCCCGCGCGCCGTACTTCTGCGCCGCCGTGATCATGATGCGCCCGTCGCCCGAGCCGAGGTCGACGACCGTGTCGCCGGGCTTCACCTGCGCGAGCTCGAGCATGCGCTCGACGACCGCCTGCGGCGTCGGCACGTACGGCGTGTCGAGTTCCTTGTCGACGCCTTGCGCGAGCATACTCGACGGCAGAACGAGCACCGCGACGAGAACCCATAGTAGAAAAGCAGATCCTTCGCTTCGCTCAGGCTGACAGGCCACGCTCAAATCGCTCCGCTCTTGCGCAACACCTCGATCTCCGCGTCGCCGTACCCGGCTTCGCGCAGGATCTCGTCCGTATGCTCGCCGGGTCCGGGCGCCGGACGCTCGATCGAAAACTCGAATTCGCTGAACTTGACGGGAGAAGCGAACTGCGTCAGCCCGTCCTCCACGATACTCATGCCGCGGGCGCGCAGTTGCTCGTTCGCTAGCGCCTCATCCATGGTCAGGATCGGGCTCACGCAGCAATCCGCGCGGGCGAAAAGATCCGCCCATTCGCGCTGCGCGCGCGACGCGAAGATCTCCGCGAGCCGTTCTCTCACCGGCCTTGCCTCCTCGCCGTACACGATGTGCTTTTCCTTCAATTCGGGGCAGCCGAGTATATCGCACAGCGTTTCCCAGAACTTCCGCTCGAGCGCCCCCACCGCGAGGTGGCGCCCGTCCCGCGTCCGATAGACGTTGTAGCAGGGCAGTCCGCCGCCGAGCATGCCGGTGCCGCGGCCGGGCGCTTTGCCGCGCTCGAGGAATCCCACGAGAGGAAGGATCGCGTGCGCAAACACCGCGTCGGTCATGGCGACGTCGATGCGGCGGCCGCGCCCGGACGATCTTGCGTCGATCAGTGCGGCGAGCATCCCCATCACCGGCGTCAGCGCCCCGCCCAGCAGGTCGGCAATCTGGAAGTTCGGCACGACCGGCGCCTCCTCGGTCCCGATCTGGTCGCCCACGCCGGCGTACCCGATGTAGTTGATGTCGTGTCCCGCGCGATCCGCGTACGGCCCGTCCTGCCCGTAGCCGGTGATCGAGCAATACACGAGGCGCGGATTGACCGCGGCGAGCTCGTCGTAGCCCACGCCGAGCCTTGCCATGACGCCGGGACGGAACCCCTCGACCAGGATTTCGGCGCCTTTTGCAAGCCGCAGGAGCACCTCGCGTCCCTGCGGCTGCTTCAGGTCGAGGCGGATTGCGCGCTTGTTGCGATTGACAAGCTGGAAGAAAACCGAACTCCGCCCGCGCGCGGGACCCGTTGCGCGGGCATAGTCTCCCGTTTCGGTGTCCTCAATCTTGACGACGTCCGCGCCCATGTCGGCGAGATGCAGCGTCGCCACCGGACCGGGAAGGAGCCGCGTCAGGTCGAGCACGCGAACGCCGTCGAGGGGCTTGGGCCGCATACGCGGTTCAGTCGTATTTCTTTGCGTCTTCAATCACCTTGCCGTCGTTCGCGAGCTCGCCGGGCTTGGCGAACGCCACCTCGCCGCGCAGCTTGGTAATGTCGCGGATGCTGTCCGCGATCGCCCGATCGAGCCCCGCGGGCGGCGCGCCCTTCACTTCGCAGTGCAGCGTCATGCGATCGTTGCCCCCGGGATTATCCACGACGAGGCGCGCCTGGAGGATTTCCTTGTGCCGCTTCACGATCTCCGCGACCTGCGAGGGATGCACGAACATGCCCTTCACCTTGACGGTCTGGTCGGCGCGCCCCATCCAGCCCCGGATGCGCGTGTTGGTGCGGCCGCAGGGACTCGCGCCGGGCAATACGGCGGAAAGGTCTCCCGTGCCGAAGCGGATCAGCGGGTAATCCAGATTGAACGTCGTGACGACCACCTCGCCGACTTCGCCGTCGGACACCGGGTCGCCCGTGCCGGGACGCACGATCTCGAGTATCAGGCCTTCGTCGAGGATCATGCCTTCGAGCGCCTCCGATTCGTAGGCCATCAGCCCGAGGTCGGCAGAAGCGTAGGACTGAAGCACGCGGATGCCGCGCGCGCCCATCGCGGCGCGCAGCGCGCTCGGCAGGTATTCCGCACCGACCGCCGCCTTCTTCAGGCTGCCGATGTCCGCGTTCAGCTCGTCCGCCTTCCCGACGATCAGCTTGAGAAACGAGGGCGTTCCCATGTAGGCGCTCACGCGCAGGTCGGCGATCGTCGCGACCTGCATTTCGGTCTGACCGGATCCACTCGGCACCACGACGCAGCCGAGCGCGAGCGCGCCGGATTCGAGCATCGAGCCCGCCGGCGTGAAATGATAGGCGAAGGTGTTCATCGCCAGATCGCCGGAACGAAAACCAGCCGCAAACAAGGCGCGAGCCGCGCCCCACCAGTCGTGCCCGCGCCCCTCGGGATCGTAGATCGGCCCCGGCGAGACGAAAATCTTGCCGAGCTGCGGGACGGGAGTCGCGTTCAGCCCGCCAAAAGGACGTTCGGCTTTTTGCAGCGCAACCAGATCCGACTTGCGTGTGATCGGCAGCCTCGCAAGCGCCGCCCGGCCGGTGACGGCTTGGGGATCGACGCCGGCGAGAATGCGCGCCCAGCCGGCGGCGTTACGCTTGGCATGCGCGATCTGGCCAGGCAGCGCTGCCATCAGCGAGCGCTCGCGCTCCTGTGGATCGCGGGTTTCCAGACTGTCGTAGTACTCCGGCATCGAGATCGGTCGGCGAGCGCAGAAGTGGACCGAAGGCCTCGGCGACAGGCAACATAGCACACAAAATCAGGATGGGTTATAAGGAATTAATCTAAAATTCGTTCCCATTTCCGGGACCGCCCGGTAACTTCACACGCCGTGCTCCGGCGGTGCCGCAGATCCGGCGCGCATGCTGCTTCACAGGGGGAGCCATGGACCCAAAAGGCGTTAGTGAAGACTGGCTGTCGGTCTGGATCGGGTTGTTGGTTTTCGTGCTCGCGCTCGGCGTTCTCGATGGAGCCGACATCCTGGGATGGGTCGTCACCACGGCTGTCTGGGCTGACCCTTCCAAGGCGCTGGCTCCCGTTTCGAAAAATTACGCGGGCCTAGGAGGGGTCGGCGCCCTGATCGCCACCTATGTCGCCTTGCTCGCCGTCATGACGGCGGGCGCGGCCGCGTTGAAGGCCGATATCAAGCGCTTTGCGCTGGGCTTCACCGCCGTGTTCTGGATCAGCTACCTGTGCTGGATCGCAGGCAGCTACGCGAATTTCGCCGTGACGACGCCCGCCGACATGCAGAAATTCGGCATCAGCTGGTCGCTGAAGCTCACCAACGAAGGCGGGTTCATCGTCGCGCTCGCCGCCGGGCTCGTCATCGGCAATTTCTTCCCCGGCTTTGCCGGATGGATGAAGGAGGCGGTGCGGCCCGAGTGGTACATCAAGACGGCGATCGTCATTCTCGGCGGATTTCTCGGAATGACCGCGGCCGCGCAGCCGATTCTCGCCAAGTCGGTCATGTTCCGGGGCCTGGCAGCGATCATCGAGGCCTATCTGATCTACTGGGCGGTCGTGTACTTCGTCGCGCGCAAGTGGTTCGGATTCAGCCGCGAGTGGGCGGCGCCGCTTGCCTCGGGCATCTCCATCTGCGGCGTGTCCGCGGCAATCGCCACCGGCAGCGCGATCCGCGCCCGGCCCATCGTTCCTGTCATGGTGGCTTCGCTGGTGGTGCTTTTCGCCGTGGTGGAGCTGCTCATTCTGCCGTTCGCCGCGAACGCGTTCCTCTCGCACGAGCCCATGGTGGCGGGCGCGTGGATGGGCCTTGCGGTCAAGACCGACGGCGCCGCGGTGGCGAGCGGCGCGATCACCGAGTCGCTGATCCTCGCGGCCGCGGCCGCCGAAGGCATCAACTACGCCAAAGGCTGGATACTGGGAGCCACCACCATGGTGAAGGTCTTCATCGACATCTTCATCGGCATCTGGGCATTCATCCTCGCCTGGATCTGGACCCGGCACATCGACGTACGCCCGGGCGACAAGGCGAAGATCGGCGAGATCTGGGAGCGCTTCCCGAAATTCATCATCGGCTACGTCGTGACCTTCCTCGTGATCCTGCTCCTCGCGCTGGGCGCAACGCCCGAGATGACGGGCAAAATCCGCTCGTCGATGGGCGAGGCCAACACGTTCCGCGGAATCTTTTTCGTCATGACCTTCTTCTCGATCGGGGTGATGTCCAACTTCAGGAAGCTCTGGGAGGAAGGTATCGGCAAGCTCGCGGCGGTCTATATCGTCTGCCTGTTCGGGTTTGTCATCTGGGTGGGTCTGGTGATTTCCTGGGTGTTTTTCGGCGGGGTGAAGCCGCCGCTCGCGGCCGGTTGAAAGGGAGAAAGACTATGGTGCAACCCAAAGTCGGCGAAGAAATCCGCAAGATGCCTGTGGAGCCCCTGCTCCCCGTCGAGAAGAAGCTGATCGGCTGGAGCTTAGGCGTAGGGCTGGTGCTGCTGGTGATCCTGATCTTCGCGACCCGGGGGCCGATAGCGGGCTGAGCTGCGCTCAGTCGAACCTCGCCCCGGTTTCCCGGATCACGCGCGCGATGACGCCCGCGTCCCCGCGCAGGAAGGCGGCAAAATCCTCTGGCGAGCGCGAGCTGACAGCCTCGGTTCCGTCGCGCGCCAGCACCTCCTTGAGGCGTGCGTCCTGCAGCGCCTGGACGGTCGCGTCGAACAGCCGCTTCACGATGTCGCGCGGCGTGCCGGCCGGCGCGAAGAACCCGTACCAGATCGACAGGTTGTAGTTCGCGAGACCGGCCTCTTCCATACCGGGGAGGCCCGCGATCAGGGGCGAGCGGGCGCGCGTCGTCACCGCGAGGCCGCGCAGCCGCCCGGCTTGGACGAGCGGCATCACCGAGGGCGAGGTCGCGAACGTGACCTGGGTGTCGCCCGCGAGCACCGACTGCACCGACAGCCCTCCGCTCTTGTAGGGCACGTGCACCATCTCGATGCCCGCCAGGGCATCGAAGAGCGCCGCGGCGAGATGCGGCAGCGAGCCGTTCCCGGAAGTGGCGAAGTTGAGCTTGCCCGGAGCTTTTTTCGCCTCGGCGATGAGCTCTCGTATCGTGCTCACCGGCAGGGACGGATTGACGGCGACCACCAGCGGCGAGCTCGTCACCTGCGTGATGGCGACAAAGTCGCGCTGGGTGTCGTAGGCGACGCTCTTGTTGATCAGCGGATTCACGATCATGCCGCTCTGGCTGGCGATCATGATGGTGTAGCCGTCGGGCGCGGCCCGGGGTACGAACTCGGCGGCGAGGCTCGATCCCGCCCCCGGCTTGTTGTCGACGATGATGCCCTGGCCAAGCGCGCGCGTCAGGGGATCGCTCATCGCGCGCGAGATGATGTCGGCGGCGCCGCCCGGGGCAAAACCGACCACGAGGCGGATGGGCTTGGTCGGATACGTTTGCGCCGAAGCCGCGCACGCGGCGACGAGGACAATCAGCGTGACAGCCACTCTCATGCGCGGGTTCCTTTTCAAGCCAGCCACCGCTTCCTGCGGCGGTAGTGCTTCACGTCCTTGAAGCTCCTGCGGGCACCCGAGGATATACCGAGATAGAACTCCTTGACATCCTCGTTCGCAGCGAGCTCATGAGCGGCCCCGTCCATCACCACCCGGCCGTTCTCTAGGATGTAGCCGTAGTCGGCGTAGCGCAGCGCCACGTTGGTGTTCTGTTCGGCGAGCAGGAAGCTCACATTTTCTTTTTGATTGAGGCTCTTCACGATAGCGAAAATCTCCTCGACGATCTGCGGCGCGAGCCCCATCGAAGGCTCATCGAGCAGGATCATGCTCGGGCGAGCCATCAGAGCGCGCCCAAGCGCGGTCATTTGCTGCTCGCCGCCTGAGGTGTAGCCGGCGAGCGCGCCGCGCCGCTCCCTCAGTAGCGGAAAGTAGCCGTACACCCTTTCCAGGTCCTCTTTGAGCTGCGCGCGGCCTGCGCTGCGCGTGTAGGCGCCGGTGAGAAGATTCTCCTCGACGGTAAGGTGCGCGAAGCAATGGCGACCTTCCATCACCTGCACCACGCCGCGCCTCACCAGCTCGTCGGGACTCAAGCCGTCCACGCGCTGCCCGCGGAATTCGATCGTTCCCTTGGTGACCTCGCCGCGCTCGGCGCGAAGGAGGTTCGAGATCGCCTTGAGCGTGGTGGTCTTGCCCGCGCCGTTCGCGCCGAGCAGCGCAACGATTTTTCTTTCCGGTACCGAAAGCGACACGCCCTTCAGCACCAGGATGACGTGGTCGTAGATGACCTCGATGTTGTTGACGCTGAGGTAGGTTTGCCGCGATTCGGGTTGCGGGACGGCGGACATGAATATGGCCCCTCACCCCAACCCTCTCCCGCAAGCGGGAGAGGGTGCGAGCATAGCGAGCGGGTGAGGGTCGTTCACGTTCTCCCGCAAGCGGGAGAGGAAACAGGGAACGCTCAGCCTTCTTTCGAGCAATCGCGCGGCGTGATGCCCTTCTCCGTTGCGTACTTCGCCGCGGACTCCTCGATCATGGGCCGCACGATCGACTGGTCGGAGGCGATCCAGTCGGTGATCGTGTTCCACTTCGCGCCGTCCCACTGCAGGAACTTCACCGACCCGCCGCCCTCGTGGTCCATGCACGACACTTTCAGGGCCTGCATGAAGCCGGTGGCGCCGAGCTGCTTGAGCTTCCTGTCGTCGATGCTCAAGTGCTCCAGGCCCCAGCGGATCTTGTCGTCGGTCATCGGTTTGCCTTTTCCGAATTTCTCCTGAGCGGTACGAATCGCTTCCGTGGAGATGATGCCGAACACCACGCCGCGGTTGTAGTAGATGCTGCCGACGCGCGAGTGATCCTCCATTTCGCCCTTGCCCTTGGCATACACGTTCTTTTCGATTTCCTTGATCACCGGGTAGTTGCTGCCCGAGACGTTGAACGCCGCGGCGACGTAGCCCTTGGCTGCGTCGCCCGCCGGGATCACGTCCTCCTCGGCGCCGCTCCACCACACGCCCACGATTTTGGTGCGGGGAAAGCCCACCTTGGCGGCGGCCTTGAGCGCGGTCGGATTCATCACGCCCCAGCCGCGCAGGATCACCCAGTCGGGCTTGATCTGGCGGATCTGCAGCCACTGCGCCTGCTGCTCGTTGCCCGGGTGCGCAACCGGGATGTGCGTCACCTCGAAACCGTACTTCTTCGCCTGCGCATCGAGCACGGGGATGGTTTCCTTGCCGTAGGCCGAGTCGTGATAGATGTTCACGATCTTCTTGCCTTTCAGCTTGTCCATTCCGCCTTCCTTCATGCCGATGAACTTGATCTTGGCGGTGTTCTGGCTCCAGTAGTTGGTAATGAGGGGGAACACCCACGGGAACACGCGCCCGTCGGAGGCGTCGGTGCGCCCGTAGCCGATCGACACGATCGGAATGTGGTCGGCCGTTCCCTTGTCGATGGGCGAATAGGTGATGCCGGTCGAAAGCGGGTGCACGAGCGTCGCTCCGGTCGGGCCGCGTTTCTTTGTGCGCTCGTAGCATTCCACGCCGCGCGCGTTGTTGTACTCGGTCTCGCACTTCTCGTAGGTGAGCTTC
>VBDM01000339.1:2834-7814 GCA_005881355.1 Betaproteobacteria bacterium | reverse complement strand
ATACGCTCCTCATGAGCTCGACCGCGTCGCTCACCGAAAAGAACGTCTCGCAGTTCGCGCCGGTGACGCTCGTCTCCGCCTCGCCCTACGTCGTCACCGCCAACCCGCAAGTCCAGGCGTCGAACGTCCGCGAGCTGATCGCGCTCGCTCGCGCGAACCCCGGCAAGCTCACCTTCGCGTCATCGGGCACCGGCGCCGCCTCGCACCTCTGCGCCGAGCTCTTCAAGTCCATGGCCAAGGTCGACCTGCTGCACGTGCCTTACAAAGGGACCGGCCAGGCGGTCACCGACCTGCTCGCGGGGCAGGTCGATCTCCTCTTCGCGCCTTCGCAAGCCGTGATCCAGCACGTCAGGGCCGGCAAGCTGAAAGCCTTCGCCACCACCGGCGCCGGGCGCTCCGAGACCCTGCCCGATCTCCCGAGCGTCGCCGAATCCGGCCTGCCCGGCTACGAAGCCGTCGGCTGGTTCGGTCTGCTCGCCCCCGCCGCCACGCCGAAGGCCATCGTCGGTAAACTCAGCGCCGACGCCAACCGCGTCCTCGCCGACCCCGACCTGCGCGCGAGGATGCAAGCCCTCGGCGCCGATCCGGGCGGCAACACGCCGGAGGAATTCGCGCGCTTCATCCGGGAGGATCAGGCGAAGTGGGCGAAGCTGATGCGGGAAGCGGGGATCAAGGCGGAGTAACGCCCGCGCCTCTCGCCGTCATGGGATGTTCAAGTAAGCTCTTGCAGGATTGGAGGATCATGCGATGAGTCTCATCACGATCGATCAATTGGACATGGCGGTGCCGAAAGCACGCTATGAGGACCTGATCCGGTACATCGATTTCCTGAACGAAGGCATGGAGAAGTTCGAGATCGACATTCCCAACCGGATCGCGGCCTTCGTGGCGCAGGTCGCTCACGAATCGGCGGACTTCCGGAGCACCGAAGAGAACCTGAACTATTCATGGCAGGCGCTGCGCGCAACCTGGCCCGCGAGATTCCCGAGCGACGCATTCGCGCAGCAATATCACCGCCAGCCCGAGAAAATCGCCAACCTTGTCTACGCCGGCCGTCACGGCAACGGCGACGAAGCCAGCGGCGACGGCTGGAAGTATCGCGGGCGCGGTTTGATCCAGCTCACCTTCCACGACAAGTACCGGGCCTATTCGCAGGCGATATCCGATCCCTCCATCATGGCCGATCCCGACCAGGTCGCTCAGCCGCGCCACGCGGCGGTGTCGGCGTGCTGGTTCTGGAAGAACGACGGCCTTAACGCGCTCGCGGACGCGGGCGACGAAGCCAGCTTCAACCGGATCAGCCACACGATCAACGGCGGGTGGAACGGCAAGGAAGACAGGCTGGAGAACTGGGCAGAGGCCCGTGCGGTCATGCTGGCTTGAAATTTACGTTAGCATGGCAGCGCCATGCCGCGATTTTTCATTGCACTGTGTACTGCCCAGCTCGCCGCGCCGGCGGCCCTTGCGCAGCAGGATTACCCGCAGAAGCCGATCCGCTACGTCGTGCCCTTCCCCGCCGGCGGCATCGCTGACGTGTTCGCGCGCATCATCGGCGGCCGGATCGCCGAAGCCTGGGGCCAGCCCGTGGTGGTGGAGAACCGCGCGGGCGCGGGCGGCAACATCGGCGCCGAGATCGTCGCGAAGAGCGCGCCCGACGGCTACACCCTCCTCATGGGCAGCATCGGCACGCAGGCGGTCAACGCGAGCTTGTACCGCAGCATGCCCTACGACCCGGCGAAGGACTTCACCCCCGTCGCGCTCGTGATCGAGGCGGAGAGCCTGCTTGCGCTGCATCCTTTGGTGGCAGCGTCGAACCCTTCGGAGCTGATCGCGCTCGCGCGCGCGCAGCCGGGCAAGCTCACCTGCGCATCGGCGGGCGTGGGCACGACCAGCCACGATCTCCTCGCCGGTCAGACCTCGATGGACTTCGCCACCATGCCGACCGTCCTGCCGCACGTGAAGGCGGGCAAGCTGAAGGGAATCGCCGTGCTCGGCGCGGACCGCCTGCCCGCCGCGCCCGAGTTTCCGGCGCTCGCCGAGGTGCTGCCGGGATTCGAAGTCAACAACTGGATCGGCACCTTCGGCCCCGCGGGACTGCCCGCGGCGATCGCCGCGAAGCTCAACGCCGAGATCCTGGCGCTCATGCGCACGCCCGAGGTGCAGAAACGCCTCCTCACCGAAGGCGCGCGCTTCACGCCGATGACGCCGGCGCAGTTCGCGGATTTCGTCGCCGCGGAGGCGGCGAAGTGGGGCAAGCTGATCCGGGAAGTCGGCATCCGGGCCGACTGACCGGCGAATCGCCTGCCCCGCGCCGCTCGGGCCGTTCCCGGTTCCGAAGCCGGGTTATCCCTCGAGTTGGCGACCTCGTCCCGCACCGTGAGCTTGTCGTAGCTGAGACCGACCAGGTCGAGCGGCATCGCGCCCCGCGCCCGCGAGTCGGCTGCGTCGAACTCGAGCGAGGTGACCTGGACGTCCTGGAGCAGGAAACTGAATACTCGCCGGGAATTGCCTCTGGCGCTCGAATCGAAAACCGCGATCAGCGCGCCCCGCAGGTGCTTGCCGGTCACGACGTCCCGGAACAGGGCGGGCGAAGTACGATCCAGGTTCTTGGAGATGAGGAAGGGTCCGGCCTGCACCTTGCCCGTCCCGCCTCCGCCTCCGCCGCCGCCGCTCGCGACGAGCTGCGCCCAGGAGGTCTTGATCGACACGATGTCCAGCTTGCGGTCCGCCGGGCACTGGTTCGGATCGTCGGTGATACGCGGAGTGGTCGAATCGAAAAGGCAGCCGACGACGGAGACCTGCGCAGCGCACGGAAGCGCGAGCGCAAGCGAAGCGGCGATACCGGCCAGTGTGCGACACACGAACTTTTTCATCTTAGCTTCTCCCAAGAAAAACAACTTCTGGCACGTAATGACGGACCGCCCTACCGTTCCGGGACCGGCCCTCCCTTTTGCGCCCGGACTGTGCCGCCGTTAAGCCGGCGGCTCAGGCCGGATCGCGAAACCCGACGTTCCAGTGCGAGCCGTCGCAGAACGGCTTTTTCTTCGAGCCGCCGCAGCGGCACAGCGCGACCCCGCGCACCGTGACGCAGACCTCGCCCGAGGCGCGGCGCAGGTTCGGCACCGACGCAGCCTCCGTGTCGTGCAACAGGTGGTACGGGCCGTTCGGGAGGCAGGCGAGCTTCGGTTTGGAGGCCATAGCGCACATGTTACCGCTTCGGTAGCATTGCCGAAGTGGGATTTGCCGGCCGACCCGTGACTGCGCATTCGAAAACCGTGTCCCTCGCCCTCGGCGGGGGCGGGGCCCGCGGCCTGGCCCACATCGGGGTGATTCGGTGGCTGACGGAAAACGGCTACGTCATTCGCTCGATCGCCGGCTCCTCGATGGGCGCCCTGATCGGCGGCATCTACGCCGCCAGCAAGCTCGAGGTCTACGCCGATTGGGCGCTGGCGCTCGATCGCATGCGCGTGCTGCGCCTGCTCGATCCGGCATTCGGCCGGCCCGGACTGTTCAAGGGCGAGCGCATCATGGGCGTGTTGCGCAAGCTGATCGGCGATCGCGACATCGAGGACCTGCCGGTGGCGTTCACCGCGGTGGCCACCGATCTCGAGTCCGGCGAGGAAGTGTGGCTGCGCGAAGGCAGATTGTTTGACGCGATCCGCGGCTCGATGGCGACCCCTTTGATGTTCACGCCCTTCGTGCACGGCGCTCGGACGCTGCTCGACGGCGCCCTGGTGAACCCGCTCCCGGTCGAGGCCATGTTGAGCGATCCCGCCGATCTCACTGTCGCCGTCAGCCTGGCCGGGGCCCGGTCGCCGCCGCCCTCGAGCGCGGCCGTCACCGGCGGCCACGGGCTTCGGCAGCGCCTGCGCGCTATTGTCGAAGCCATGTATCCCGCGCACCCGCCCGTCGCGCCTGCGCACGGGATGATCGATATCGCGCTCGCATCCATAGACATCATGCAGGCCGAGATCGCACGCCTGAGGCTTGCCGCCTTCTCGGCGGACGTGATCGTGGAGATACCCCACGATGCGTGCGGCTATCTCGAGTTCTGGCGCGCGAAGGAGTTGATCGGGCTGGGCCGCGAGCGGACCGCGCAGGCGTTCGCGGCGGCAGGGACCCCGCGCTCGGCCACGACGTGACCGGGACGGCCATCTCGCCGTGGATCTTCGGTTTGGAGGCTCGGCGCCGGCCGCTCGCCCGCCGCGCCTGACGTGCCGGCGCTCGCCGCGCTACATCGGCGGCACTTGGCCTTTCAGGCCGACGTTGACGCGCGCGGCGGTGAGGCTGCCGTCGGGCTGGCGCTGCGTCACCGTAAACACCTTGGCGCCGGGCTTGAGCTCGCTGCGGTCGACGGGCGTGAAGGACACGATCACCGCCTTTTCGGGAACCAGGACCTTCTTCTCGCCGCCCTTGTACTGCACCGTGAGGACGCGGTCCTTGCCCATGCTCGTGACGTTGGCCACGTTCGCATTGGTCATCTTGCTGTCGGGCCTCAAGTCCCAGTCGTAGTGCCCTTCGCCGGTGCCGCGCATGTTCTCAGGGAAAATGTGCACCTCGAGCGCGACCAGCGCCCCGTCGCGCTCGCCGACCGTCGTGGTACCGATGAATTTTCCGCTGGCGACGTCGGCGAGGCTCGCCTTGGCGATTCCCACGACCGCGTAATTGTCGGCGAGCTTGACGTTCACCGTCTGGCCGTTGTTGGCCTTGATGGTCAGGTTGGTGCCGTCGATTTTCTCCACCGTGCCCCGGATCCTCACCGGCGGATTGGCGGGGGCCTGGGCGACGGCGACGGCGGATACGGCGGCGATCAGCAATGCGGCGACGGCGCGAATCATGGGAACCTCCTTTCGAGTAAACGACAAAGCGCAAACGCGGGAAGCGCGAAGCTTATTCCAATTATACTGGCGGCGAATAGGACAGTGGATACCTGCCGCGACATTTCGCTACGATATGGAGAGGGTGCTACCTTGAAACGTT
>VBDM01000339.1:1176-2778 GCA_005881355.1 Betaproteobacteria bacterium | reverse complement strand
ACTCGCCGGCATCGGCTCCGCCGCCGCGCTCGATTATCCGGTGCGCGCGGTGAAATGGGTCGTGCCCTATCCGCCCGGCGGGACGACCGATGTTCTCGCCCGCATCATGTCGCAATGGCTGTCCGACAAGATGGGGCAGCCGTTTCTCATCGAGAACAAGGCGGGCGGCGGCAACAATATCGGCGTCGAGTCCGTCGTGCACGCGGCCCCCGACGGCTACACCATGCTCCTCGTCAATCCCGCGAACGGGATCAACACGACCCTCTACAAGAACCTGCCCTTCGATTTCATCCGGGACATCGCGCCGGTAGCGGGTCTGGTGAGGACGCCGAACGTGATGGAGGTCACCAGTTCCTTTCCCGCGAAGACCGTGGCCGAATTCATCGCCTACTGCAAGGCGAACCCCGGGAAGATCAACATGGCGTCTTCCGGGAGCGGCACCTCGGTGCACCTGTCGGGCGAGCTGTTCAAGGCCATGACGGGCTGCGACTTGCTGCACGTGCCGTTCAAGGGCGCCGGCCCGGCGCTCGCCGAGCTCATCGCCGGCACCGTCCACGTGATCTTCGACAACCTGCCGTCCTCCGCCGGCCATATCAAGGGCGGGCGGATCCGCGCGCTCGCTGTGACGTCGGCGGAGCGCGAGCCGTCCCTGCCCGGGGTACCCACCGTCGCCGAAACCGTGCCGGGCTACGAGGCCACCGCGTGGTTCGGCATCGGCGTGCCCAGGGGCACGCCCGCGGAGATCATCGAGAAGGTCAATGCCGAGGTGAACCGGGCCCTCTCCGATCCCAAAATGCTGGCGCGCCTCGCCGAGCTGGGTGGCAAGCCGATCAAGGGCACGCCGCAGGACTTCGGCAAGGTCATCGCCGCGGAGACGGCGAAGTGGGCGACGGTCGTCGTCGCCTCGGGTGCCAAGGTGGAATGACCGGCGGTTCAGTCCGGCGCCGGCTGGCGTTTTGCTTTGCGTACTTAGACCAATAACTGCGGGAGGGCCCATGCGCATCAAACAGCCGCCTAGTGGACCGGCGACGAATGGACTTACGGTGAATGCGATCGCAGGGACGCATGTCGTGATGTTAGGGCTCGACATGGACAAGTCGAAGGTAGCCGGTCTGCTCGGGTTCGCGATCAAGCGGACCGACCACACTGAAAACGAGCGGTACTGGCTCAAAGGCATGAGAGCCTTCAAGGAAACGTATCCCAATCCTCCGGAGGGAGCGTCGTTTTCGACGCAAGACAGTCCGGTACAAGACTTTCTCTGGAGCGATTTCACCGCCAAGCCCGATCACAACTATACCTATGAAGTTGTGCCCGTGCGCGGCAGTCCAAAGAACTTGACCTACGACAATGCAGTGGCGGTTACTTTAACGACCGAAGCGGAGGATATTCAGAATCAGACGCACTCCATCTACTTCAATCGCGGAGTGATCGGGAGCCAAGCCTACACTCGAGAGTTCGTGAAGCCGCCGAGCAAGCTTAAAGGAGCGCAGAAAGCCGCCGCCTACAAGTGGCTGTCGCGCGGCCTCGAAGAGGCAATGCTGGCTTTTATTTCGCAAGCCAACTCCAGGCGATATGCCTTGCGTGCTGCCGTATACGAGTTCG
>VBDM01000339.1:600-1160 GCA_005881355.1 Betaproteobacteria bacterium | reverse complement strand
TGCGACGACGTTCGCATCATTTTCGATGCGCGCGTACCAGGAGGCAAGAAAGGGGCGGAAAACAAAAAGCGGATCGACGCGGCCAAGAAGCAGCTGCGCCATCACGGTCTGTTGAACAGCAAGACCGGAAAGGGAGAAGCGGTTGCCATTCCGCGAGAGCAAAATCCCTCCTACATCGCACACAACAAGTTCATTGTTCTGCTGGACAACGGGAATCCGGCGTCCGTCTGGACCGGCTCGACGAATTTCACGGAATCCGGAATTTTCGGCCAGTCGAATGTCGGCCACGCCGTCAAGGATGCGAACGTGGCGACCGCGTACCACGAATATTGGAAGCTTCTGGCACAAGATCCAGCGGCGAACAGCCTCGCTGCCGACGACGAAAAACAAACACCAACACTCGTCGCATTTCCACCCCCGAAAGGAGCCACGCCAGTTTTTAGCCCGAGGAAAGATCTCGGGCAATTGAATTGGTATGCCAAAGCCCTGGCGTCAGCGTCGAATCTCGATTGTTTCACTGCCGCGTTTGGCGTCAACAGGGTTTTCCTGAGTGTTTTCCA
>VBDM01000339.1:0-573 GCA_005881355.1 Betaproteobacteria bacterium | reverse complement strand
TATCTTTCTTGAAAAATGGGCGGTCAAGAATGCCGATGTGGAAAAGACGAAGAAAGCTTTGACCGTGGATCCGTTCGTGCAGGTCGCCGTAGGCGCCAAGCTTCCGGATGCCAGTGTCTTTGGTTCGTTGAACGAGTTCCTTAACACGATTAGTAAAAACGTGCGCTTTACGCACAACAAGTTCGCGCTTGTGGACCCTCTTGGCGATGACCCTGTGGTCGTCACCGGATCGGCGAATTTCAGCGACGCGTCTACGACACAAAACGACGAGAACATGCTGGTCATCCGAGGCGACAAGCGGGTTGCGGACATCTATCTGGGCGAGTACATGCGCCTCTGGCGTCATCACAACTACCGGGATATCGTAATCAAGGTCAACGAAGCGACCGGCAAGGAGGAACACAACTATCTGACGTCGTCGGACAGCTGGACAAAGGACTACTACAGGCCGGGCTCGGTCAAGAGCAAGAGGCGCGAGACGTTCTCCTGAACTTTAGAGGAGGACCTGTCGTCCGGATTCGCGCAGCGGGTGCCGGGGCGGCTGAATATCAAACTTCACGATACCCGCTCTCG
>VBDM01000340.1 GCA_005881355.1 Betaproteobacteria bacterium | reverse complement strand
ACCCCGCACCACCGTGGGCTGGAAGGGGCTGATCAACGATCCGGACCTCGACGGCAGCTTTCAGATCAACAGGGGGCTGCACTTGGCGCGCCGGTTCCTCCTGGAAGTCAACGAGCTGGGGCTTCCTGCAGGCAACGAATTTCTCGACATGATCTCCCCGCAATACTACGCGGACCTGGTGAGCTGGGGTGCGATCGGCGCGCGCACCACGGAATCGCAGGTCCATCGCGAGCTCGCCTCGGGCCTGTCCTGCCCGGTCGGATTCAAGAACGGCACCGACGGAAACGTGCGCATCGCGGTGGATGCGCTGAAGGCTGCGCGCGTGCCTCACCATTTCCTGTCCGTCACCAAGGAGGGGCACTCGGCGATTGTCTCGACCAACGGTAACGAGGATTGCCACATCGTCCTGCGCGGCGGCAAGCACCCGAATTACGACGCGGGGAGCGTCGACGCGGCGGCGAAGGAACTGGCCGCGTCGGGGCTCGAGCAGCGTCTGATGGTCGATTGCAGCCATTCGAACAGCCAGAAGATGTATCAGCGCCAGATAGACGTGGCGCGCGAAATCGCGCGTCAGGTCGCGGCGGGCGAGGAGCGCATCTTCGGCATCATGGTCGAATCGCACCTCAAGGCGGGACGCCAAGACCTGGTGCCGGGAAAGCCGCTCGTATTCGGCCAGAGCATCACCGACGCCTGCATCGGCTGGGAGGACAGCGCGCCGCTGCTCAGGAATCTCGCCGAGGCCGTGCGCAAGCGCCGGCTGGTGAAAGCCGAAGAATCCTAACAACCACCGGGGACAGACCACGTTTTTTCATCGAGCCGTCGGCGACCCGGGATCCAGACGCGGTCTGTCCCCGGTTTTTCTTGGGGCCGCCGCGCTCGTCCTCGCGTTCAAGCTGTGGCTCTCCGCGGTATTTCCCTTCACCGGCGACGAAGCCTACTTCGTCTACTGGGGCGCGTTTCCCGATTACGGCTATTACGATCACCCGCCGATGATCGGCTGGCTGCTCTATCTCCTCCTCAAGCTGTCGCAGGCCGAATGGGTGCTGCGTCTGCCGGTGACCTTGCTGCCCTTCGCGCTCGCGACGGGGATCTATTTCCTGCTGCGCCGCACGGACGAAACGAAGGCGGTGCTCGCCGCGTGCGCTTTTCTGCTCCTGCCCGCGAACGTCTGGGGCGTCTTCATCACCACCGACACGCCGCTCATTTTCTTCTGCTTTGCCTCGGCGTTCGCTTTCTGGCTGGGCCTCACCCGGCGCTCGGCCGGCTGGCAGGCGCTTGCCGGCGCGTTTCTCGGGCTTGCATTTCTTTCGAAATACTTCGCGGTGCTGCTCGGACTCGCCTACGTCGCCTATGCCGCCCTTTCGCCGCGCGGGGAGCGCGACTGGCGCGCTCTTGCGCTCGTCGTGCTCTGCTCGCTCCCGTTCGCCGCCGTCAACCTCTGGTGGAACACCGAGCATTGCTGGGCGAATCTGCTGTTCAACCTCTACAACCGCCACGCAAACGCCGGCTGGTCCTGGAGGACGCCGCTCATCTACGCCGCCACGGTGCTCTACGTGCTGAGCCCCGTCGCCCTGTGGCAGCTCGCAAAAGCGCGCCGGGCCGTGACCGCCGCGCTCCGGGAGGCGGAGACGCGATTTTTCGCCGTCGCATTCGCCGTTCCCTTCGGTTTTTTTGCGGTGCTCTCCGCCGTCAAGCCGATCGGTCTGCACTGGCTGCTCTCGTTCGTGCCGTTCTTTTTCGTCGCGGCGGGCCGGCTGCTCTCGGGGGAGCAGCTGCGGCGTTCGGTCGCGTACCTCGGGGCGTTCAGCGCGCTCCACGTCCTCGCGATCGTCGCCGGGGCGATGCTGCCGCTCGAGACCTGGAAAAGCACGCGTTTTTACGACGGCATCGTGTATCACGTCCGCATGCCCGAAATCCTCCGGGAGCTGGAGCCCTACGAAGACAGGTTCGATTTCGCCACCGACGGATACTCGATGTCGGCGGTCGCGTCCTTTCATGCGCGCCGCCATGTCATCGTATTCGGCGCCGCGTCATCGCACGCGAGGCACGACGACATCCTCACCGATTTCAGGCGGTTCGACGGCCGGGACATCCTGGTCTTGCGCAAAACTCCTCCGGAGGATGCCGATTACCGGCCGTATTTCCGGTCGATCGAGTACCACACGTTCACGGTCTCAGGCGCCGCCTTTCACGTCGTCCTCGGCCGCGGGTTCGATTTCGCCGCCTACCGCGAGGGGGTGCTGAAGCCCGTGCGCGAGCGCTATTACGCCGTCCCGTGGTACCTGCCGCAGCGCCGCTGCTATTTCTGCGAGCGCTACTTCGGCACGGCGACGTGCCCGGCGAGGGACTAAGCTTGGCGAGCGCGCTCATCCGCCTGATGCGCCCACACCAGTGGATCAAGAACGGGTTCGTTTTCATCGGCCTCGTTTACACGGCTGGGACGATGAGAGGCTGGTCGGCGAAGTGCTTGTGCTGTTCGCAGCCTTCTGCCTCGTGTCGAGCGCGGTGTATGTCTTGAACGACATTGCCGACCGGGACGCCGACCGCATGCACCCGGCAAAGCGGTCCCGCCCGCTTGCTCGGGGCGAAATCGGCGTGGGCCAGGCGCTGGTGCTGTGCATTGCGCTTGCGCTCTCGGGGCTCGCGCTTGCGGCGGCGGTCTCGCTGGCCGCTCTCCTGATCGCCGCGGCCTATATCGGCCTCAACCTCGCCTACAGCGCCGGGCTCAAGCGCGTGGCGATTCTCGACGTGTTCATCATCTCAGGCGGGTTCATGCTGCGCATCCTCGCCGGCACCGCGGGAATCGGCATCGATCCGTCGAAGTGGCTCCTGCTGTGCGGGCTGATGCTCACGCTGTTCCTCGGCTTCTGCAAACGGCGCGCCGAGCTGCTCGCGGCGACCGGCGCCGGGAATTCGAACGCCGCGACCGGGCGCGCCGCCCTGGAGGGCTACAGCAGGACGCTCCTGGATCGCTTGATCGCGGCGCTGTACACGGTGGATCCGGACACGGTCATGCTGCACGGCACCGACCGGCTGATCCTCACCCTTCCGTTCGTGCTTTACGGCCTGTTCCGATACCTGCAAGTCGTGTATTCGAAGGGGGGCGGCGCAGATCCGGCCTGGGAGATGCTGCACGATCCGCACCTGATCGTTGCGACCGCAGGCTGGCTGGGGGCGACCGGGTGGCTGCTTTCCGGCTGATGTCACCCTTGCCGTCAGCGGTCCGCAGGATTTGTGATCGCTACGGGGTTTGGGCATAATTCTGCCCGTCGTTGACGCGAGGGTGGACGGCGGGCCCGCTCGTGCGACGGTTCACCGATAGCGAGTCCACGATGGCAGAAACCGCGGAACAGGCCCGGCTTGCGCAGTTGGAGCTGCTGGGGGACGCGACCGAGTTCGCCGGCAGGATTCACGGCCTGATCACGTGCTCGCCGCTGTTCGAGAACTTCAATCTGGCCGAAATCCGGGAGCTGAGCCGATTCATGCGGGTCTACCGCGCCGAGCCGGGCGCGGAGATCATCGGCGAAGGCCAGTCGGGCGATTTCATGGTCCTGCTGATCGAAGGCATGATCGGTACGTGGAAGTCGTTCGGAGAAATGTCGATGATCGACGGCGAGCAGCGCTTTGCGAGCTGCATTGCCGCCGAATCCTGCTTGGTCGCGGTGCTGTCGCGGGAGAGCTTGGCGCGCATCATTCTGGAGCAGCCGACCCTCGGGGCTAAAGTCCTCATGGAACTGGTGCTTATGCTGTCGCAGCGGCTGAGACAGACCAGCACCAAGCTGGTCGCTTTCATGGACCGGGAAAGAAGTTAAACGGGTAGCATACCGGCTACCTGTGGCAAAATACGCAGCCGGAGTCGTGGAGGGGTGAAATGAAAATAACCAACGGCAAGGATTTCTGGGCCGGGCTGATGTTCATCGCGTTCGGGCTGGCCTTCATGCTTATATCCCAGAACTACGCGATGGGAAACGCGGTGCGCATGGGGCCGGCGTATTTTCCGACGGTGCTCGGGGGGATGCTCGCGGTGCTCGGCGCTGCCATCTTCCTCCGGGCGTTTGTGTCGAAGGTAGCCAATCCGCTGGCCGTGTTTCCGTTTCGTCTCTGGTTTGTCGTCGGCGGGCTGATCCTGGGGGTCATCGCCTTTTACACCCAGCCACCGCGCGACGCGGGAGCGGTGACACAGATCGCCCACGAGCTGCTCGCGGGGCTCGCGATCGGGCTGCTCTTCGCCGCTTTCGGGCCGAGGTCGCTGTGGGTGATCCTCTTTTCCGTGGTCCTGTTCGGCTACCTGCTGAAACCCCTGGGACTCGTGCTCGCGACAGGCGCCCTCGTCTTCGGCAGCGCCTGGGGCGGGCATGAATTCAAGGTGAAGGAAGTGACGATACTGTTTGTGGCACTGGCGATTTTCTCGGTCTACGCCTTCGTCAAGGGATTGGGGCTGCCGATGAATATCTGGCCGGCATTCTTGGAGTAACGGCGATGGAAGCGCTCTTTACCAATCTCAGCCTGGGCTTCGGCGTCGCGCTCTCCCTTCAGAACCTGTTTTATTGCTTCATGGGGGTGGTCCTCGGCACGCTGATCGGGGTGCTGCCCGGCATCGGCCCCGTGGCGACCATCGCGATGCTGCTGCCGGTCACTTTT
>VBDM01000337.1 GCA_005881355.1 Betaproteobacteria bacterium | reverse complement strand
CGCGATGCCGTTGCGCGTGATCGTCTTCGGCCGCACGCAGACGCCGAGCCTCGGGCCGGTGCTTGCGCTGGCGGGGAAAAAACGCGTGCTGGAGCGGCTTCAGGAGCATCTTGCCGCGTGATATAATTTTTGCCGTTGCGGGGGGGTATAGCTCAGCTGGGAGAGCGCTTGCATGGCATGCAAGAGGTCAGCGGTTCGATCCCGCTTACCTCCACCAGACCGGCCTCTGGCCGTCGTAAGAGTCCTTCGGGTCCCCATCGTCTAGAGGCCCAGGACATCGCCCTTTCACGGCGGTAACAGGGGTTCGAATCCCCTTGGGGACGCCACGTATTATCGGTGCGTTACGTCGATAATCCGGGCCTTCCGCCGCGCCGGATCTGGTCCGCCGGTGTTTGACTGATCCATTCGACAGTGCGTCATGGCAAAGGAGAGAAAATGAACCGTACGGGATTGCACGCTGCAAGCGCCGTGCTCGCTGCCGCCGTAATGGCGGGCGGCTGCGTCAGCAAGGGCGATTACGAGAAGCTCGAGGCGGAAAAGAATCAGGAGATCGACGCGCTGCAAAAGCAGCACGGCGGGCTCCAGGAGCAGGTGCAGAGCCTGCAGTCGCAGAAGACGTCGCTGGAGCAGCAGCAGGCGGACTTGCGCCGGCAGATCGACGCGCTGGAGCAGCAAAAGACGCAACTGCTGACCGCCAGCAAGCAAACCCAATCGCAATACGACGCGCTGGTGCGCAACCTCACCGAGGAGGTCAAGAAAGGCGAGCTCCAGGTGCGGCAGTACAAGGACATGCTGACGGTCGACGTGGCCGAGCAGCTGTTCTTCGATTCCGGCCGGGCGAACCTCAAGGACTCCGGCAAAGCGGTCCTGAGGAAGGTCGGCGACGCGCTGAAAGGGTATGAAGACAAGGTCATCAGGATCGTCGGCCATACCGACAACGTGCCGATCACCAAATCGCTGCGAAAGATCTTTCCCTCCAACTGGGAATTGTCGGTCGCACGCGCGACGACCGTCGTGCGCTATTTGCAGGAAGTGGGCATCTCGCCCGAGCGCATGGTCGCCTCGGGCCGCGCCGAATACCAGCCCATCGCCGAGAACGACACTCCCGAGGGGCGGAAGAAAAATCGCCGCATCGAGATCACGCTCATCGATAAGAACCTGGTGCAGGAGGCCGCCCCGGCGCGGAAGTGAGCCGCCGGAACTGACACGCGGCGGTGACAGGGGCTCGAATCCCCTTGGGGACGCCGCGCGTTTTCCGCGTTCAATCCGGCTTGGCGCCCGTGTCGCGAACCACTTTCGCCCATTTCACGATTTCCGCTTTCACGTAGTCGGCGATCCGGGGTTGAGGCCCGCCGACCGGATCGAAGGCGCTCGCTTCCAGCCGCTCGCGGAAGTCGGAAGCCTGGATCGCGCGGTTGATCGCTTCGTTCAGCTTCTGCACGATGGGCGAGGGCGTTCCCGCAGGCAGGAACACGCCGATCCAGGTGTAGTCCTCGATGCCGGGAAAGCCGGCCTCGGCGAACGTGGGCACGTCGGGCAGCGCGCTGATGCGCTTGGCGCTCGACACCGCGAGCACGCGCAGCTTGCCGGCCTTGACCTGCGGCAAGGGACCGGAGATCGCCATCGAGCCCACGGGCGGTTCTCCGGAGACGACGGCGACCACGGCCTGGCCGGCGCCGCGGAAATGGATGGGCGTCATGTTGAGCTTGCCGACGACGTTGAACAGATTTTCGCCGGTGAGCTGCGGCGTGGTGCCGCTGCCGGGCGAGGCGTAGGCGAGTTTCGAGCCCTTGGCGAGCGTGAAGAGCTCCGCCAGGGTCTTCGGCGGAAGGCTCGCCGTCACGAAGATCATGTTGGGTTGCGACGCCACCACCGCCGCGGGAATGAAGTCGCGCTCGGTGTAACCCGGGTTGGAGTAGAGGCTCAGGTTGACGGCGATGGCGGAGCTCGTCACCAGCACGCTGTAGCCGTCCGGGGCGGATTTCGCCACCGCCGCGGTGCCGATGTTGCCGCCGGCGCCGGCGCGGTTGTCCACGATGACCTGCTGTCCGAGGTACTCGTTCAGTTTCTGCCCGACCAGCCTCGCGATGATGTCCGCGGGGCCGGCCGGCGAGAAGGGGACGACGACGCGGATCGGCTTGCTCGGCCACTCCTGCGCATGGCCGGTGCCCGCGAACGCCCACGCGATCGAGAACGCCAAGACGCGAACGACGGCTCCC
>VBDM01000336.1 GCA_005881355.1 Betaproteobacteria bacterium | reverse complement strand
CCTGCCAAGGCAGCATTGTGGTTAGCGCCATGGTGGTGTCGAGGGTTTCGTAAGTCCTGCGCTGCGCCTGCACGAAAGCCTTGTAGAGCGACAGCGCGATCCAGCGGTTCTTCTCGTACAGCTCGCGGCGGATCACCACGGTGTGCATGATCGGGAAGATCTTCGTCTTTCGGTAATACGCCTTCTCGACTTCGACGTAGTCCTCGAACAGGCGCCTGACGGTTCCCGGCCGCGCCGCGAAGGTCGAGGGCGTGCGCGCGGTGTGCATCGCGTCGAGCTCGCCGTCGGCGATCATCTGCGCGAGCGTCTGCTTCGGTCCGATGGACCTCAGCCTGAATTTCGCCGGCAGCTCGAGCTCGAGCTTCTCGTCGCGTCCGGGCTCTTCCTCGCCTCCCGTCCAGTATTCCGGGCTCGCCGGATCGACGCCGTACTCATCCTGCAGGATGCCGCGGATCCAGACGGGCGCGGTCATCTGGTATTCCGGAACGCCGGTTTTCTTGCCCGCAAGATCCTTCGGCTCGCGGATGCCGCTTTTCGCCGAGACGAAAATGCACGAGTGGCGGAAGAAGCGCGACGGGAACACCGGGATGGCGACAAAGGCGGGCTCCTCCCGCATGAGCGAAACGCAATACGACGACAGCGACATCTCCGCCGCGTCGAACTCGCGGTTGCGCAGCATGCGGAAGAAGGTCTCCTCGACGAGGAGGTTCTGATACACGAGGTCGATGCCCTCGGGCCTCACGCTGCCGTCGGCGAGCGCGCGCGTGCGGTCGTAGTCCCAGCAGGCGAGAGAGAGCTGGAGTCTGGGCATCTTGTTCCGAGTGATCTGCGCCCTCACCCGCTCGCTGCGCTCGCCGCCCTCTCCCGCTTGCGGGAGAGGGATGGGGTGAGGGAAAGATTTACACCGTCACCGGATCGGTGTCGAGCTCGGGGAACAGGCCGTGCCTCGCGCCTTCCTTGTAATGCTGCCCGACGGGGAGCTCGACCGAGCAGGAGCGCACGCGCTGCGAAGCGGGATCCAGGCCCGGCACGCTCTTTCCTTCGCGCGCCGCCTTGGCCGCGCGAAGCAGGCGGCTGCGCGTCGCGACGATGCCCTTGTCGGTCAGGCACAGGTGCTCCTTGGTGCGGTCCTGGATCGGGCCCATCGACTCCTGCAGCGAGGCGTCCTGCATCGCGATGCCCTCCACCCCGCTGTAGGAGCGGCCGCGCTTCTGCGTCGCGCGATCGATCAGGTAGTCGTTCGACTTGTTCGCGAGCGGGACGAAGGTTCCGGGCACGTACTTCACGTGGATCCCCGCGCCTTCCTTCATCGCTTTCAGCTCGGAGGCGCTCAAGGCCCGGCTCGGGTGATAGTTGATGCTCCACGCCCAGCAGTGCTCGTCGTCGATCGGCACCCAGGCGTGCGCGCCCAGAGGGTGCCCCGCGCGCGGCGGAATGACGGTGTACCAGGGCATGATCCAGGGCGTGATGCGCCAGTAGTATTTGCCGTGATCCGCGCGACGTCGAGCGCCGATAAGCAGGCCGCCTTCGAAATCCACCACCTCGAACACCGGCATGCGGTCCTCGAGGTTGTACTGGTTGCCCTTGCTGCCCTTGAAAAGCGGATCGGTGTCGAGCTCGCCCGAATGGAGAAAGGACACGTGGCTGGAATCGATTCCGCCCTCGATCGCCTGGAGGTAATTGGACTCCTGGAGGCGCTTCGAGACGAAGCGCCGCTCGGGCGGCACCATCACCCATTCCAGCTCCGGCGGCGCCGGCTTCAGCTCGGGCGGTCCCATGTAGATCCATACCACGTCGCCGCGCTCGATCGCCGGATAGGACTTGAGCTTGATCCCCTGCCGCATGCCCGATTCCCCGGGCTCCGAGGGCAGGTCCACGCATTGCCCGGTGATGTCGTACTTCCAGCCGTGATAGGGACAGCGCAGGCCGCA
>VBDM01000335.1 GCA_005881355.1 Betaproteobacteria bacterium | reverse complement strand
GAGTCGGGTTCCGCGATCTCCCGGCCGTGCAGCGCGGGAATCCAGTAGCGCCGCAAGAGATCGCCCATGAGCGTGCCGCGATCGGTTCGCGTCAACTGTTCGTTCTGTTCTCGTGTCAGCATGATTTGCCGTTTCTCAGTCGGCTTTCGCGCCGGAGGCGTGCACGACGGGTGCCCAGCGCTTCACTTCCGCGGCCATGTACGCGGCGAACTGCTGCGGATCGAGATCGCCGGGCTCGATGCCTTCGGGCCGGAGCCGCTCGCGAACGTCGGGAAGGTGGAGGATACGCCGCACCTCGGCGTTCAGGCGACTGACGACCTCGGCCGGAGTCCCTGCCGGCCCGGAAAGGGAGAACCAGATC
>VBDM01000334.1 GCA_005881355.1 Betaproteobacteria bacterium | reverse complement strand
GGGACCTCCCTGTAAGGGCGTAAAATTCGGGTCCGTACCGAAAAATACCACCGCGTATCCCGGCCCGCTCGTCGGCAGGATCGAATTCCCGAGCGGCCCCACGACGTTGCCCTGTACGATCGTCGGCGGAAGCAGCGGTCTGGTCTGCGCCTGCGGCGGCGGAACGACCGGTCCTAGAGTCGTCGGCTGCGGCGGGACGTTGCGGTTCGTCCCCGCGAATCCCGCGGTCCCCGCCGGAACGTCGATCGAGCCGCCGTTGTTCGTCAGCGACCAGATGCCGCTCGTGCCGATGACGAGCGTCGATCCGTCGTTGTTCACCTGGATCAGGCCGCCGGTGCCGCGGATGCCGATGGTCGCGGTCGGCGTGGCGATCCGGTAGCGGCTCTTGTTGGCGCGGCCCACGAGGCCGGTGACGGTGCGCATCGCGCCCTTGAACAGCCCGAACAGCGCCGATTCGGTGCCGTCGGTCTTGCCGTTGAAGCGGTACTGCTTGATGTCGAATTCCGTATTCGGCTGGAGCGAGACGTACGCGCCATCGGAGAAGCGGATCTGGGCTCGGCCGTCGGCGCCGCTGGTGATCTTGTCGCCGCTGCCGACTTCCGCCCCCTTCAGGAGGGCGTGCGCCCTTCCGCTCGCCTCGGTGACGACGACGTTGCCGATCGCGAAGTCGACGCGACCGGTATTGGAGAGCGCGACCTCGGAAAGCGCCGCGGAAACGAGCGCGAGCATGACGCCGCGCGGGCTGAGCTTGAAGCGATTTGCATCGACGTTCTTCATGTTTCTCCCCCCGGTTTCCGACCCGCCGAGTTCACTCCCCAAAGTCCCGGGCGGCAAGGAATTATTCACGCTAGAAAATTCTGCGCACCACTGCGGAGACAACGGCGCGATTGTACTTGTTCAGGTCGATGTTCGATTGATTGTTCGTGTAAGAGACCTGCGGAACCAGAAGCCACCCCGGACTGAACGTGTAGTTGACGCCCAAGCGCAGGTCGATCTGCTTGTCGCGGCGCGTGACGAGGAAGAACGGATCGTCCGCCCCGTAGACGCGGCGCTCGTAGCTCACCAGACCGAACAGCACCGATCGGTCGGTGACCGATGTCTGTCCGCCGAAGCGCACGCCCACCGGCTTGTGCCCGAGGTTCTGGAAGTCGGCATTCTTGTCCTTCTCGTTGCCTCCGTAGAGGCTGCCGAATACCACCGGCTTGCCCGGCTCGTCCCAGCCGTATCCGAACGCGACGCCGCCGATCGTGCGCCTCGAGTCGCGGGGGGACTGCGTCGGGTAACCGAGGTCCGCGGCCTGCGCGAAGATCGATACCTGGCTGTATTCGCTGTAGTTGTGCTGCCACTGCGCGACGACGCCGTTGCTCCTGCGGAAATCGGCGTTGTCGACGCGGAAGTCCTGCCCCTGGTAGCCCGCCGTGACGGCTTCCTTGTCGCGCGACCAGCGCAGCCCGAGGTTGCCGTCGACCGTGGCGATGTCGAAGTCGTCGTGCTGCCGGTTGAATTTCGCGTTCGCCGCGACGCCTGCGACGAGCGCCCATTCCGGCGAAAATCCGTACACGTAGTTGAGTCCGCCGCCGGCCGTGGCGAAGTTGTCTGATTGCTTCACGCCGCCGGGGGCGAGGGTCGCCACGATCCCGCCCAGGGCCGGGATCGCGATCTGGTTGGCCGAGGTCGCGCTGTTGACGTTGCTGTCGTGGCCGAACCCGAGCTCGACGAAGCCGCTGAACCGGGTGGGGCCGGCTTCCAGCGCCGAAAGATACCGGTCGATGGTCTGCCTGACGGCCTCGGGCGGGTTGCTCGCACGAACGTTCTCGAACTCGCGCTTGGCGTTCTCCTTCTCGCCCATCTCGAAATAGGCGCGGGCGATCTCGGCGCGCGCCTGGGCGTGATTGGGATTGACGGCGAGCACTCGTTCGAGCGCAAAGACCGCGCGCTCGCGATGCCCGGAATCGAGAGCGGCGACGCCCAACAGGTAGTCGAAATCGACCTCGCCGGCGCGTTTCGACTCCAGCGGCTCGAGCAATTGATAGGCGGCCTGCGGATTGTTCTGCTGCATGAGCCGCCGGGCCCGGTCGAGGATCTCGTCAGCGAAGGCGAGCGACTGAAGCAAGCAGAACAATGCGGTCGCACTGAAGACTATTGTTCTTGATCTCACGTTCATCCCCCCCTGGAAAATGAATCGCGCGCGAAGCCTATCATAGTTACGTATGGACTTCAGAACGCAGGGTCGCGAGATAATTCAGCGGCCCGCCGCGGAAAGGCGCAAAGCCCGTCCCGAATATGAGGCCCGCGTCGGCGAGATCGGCATCGGCGACGATGCCTTCGGCGACGACGGCTTGCGCTTCCTTGAGATAAGGTCCGATCAATTTCTCGCTCAGATCGTGAGTCGCGCCGCCTGCCCGGCCTTTGCGCGCCTTGCCGTCTTTCCAGAGGTAAAAGCCGCGGCCGGTTTTCCTGCCGAGGTTCCCGGCGGCGACGAGCCCGGCGAGCCTCTTCGGCGGCTCGGCCCGACGGTGTCGGCGAGCTCGATAGGCCCCATCGGCATGCCGAACGCAGTGGCCGCGGCATCGAGCGTCTCCGGCGCGAGGCCTTGGTCCACCATGCGCAGCGCCTGGTCGAGGTAAGGTCCGAGCACGCGGTTGACGAGAAAACCCGGCGAATCCTTCACCGGCAGCGGCAGCTTGTCGATCTGCCGCACGAATGCCGCGGCCTTCTTGGCGATCTCGGCGTCCGTTCCCGCGCCTTTGACGACTTCCACGAGCTGCAACTGCGGCACCGGATTGAAAAAGTGGATTCCCACGAGGCGCGACGGATTCCTGAAGTTCGCGCCGATGTCGGCGAGCTTGAGGCTGGAAGTGTTCGAGGCGAGGATCGCGTCCGGCTTCGCCGCCGCTTCGAGCTTCGCGAACAGCTCGCGTTTGGCCTGAAGGTTCTCGAAGATCGCCTCGATGATCACGTCGGCCTGACGCGCTCCGTCTCCGGCGACATCTGGAATCAGTCGATCGAAGGCGTCGCGAACGCGGGACTTGTCGCGCAGCCGGCGCTTGAAGAGCTCCGTGGCGCGCTTCATCGCGGGCGCGAGGCGCTCGGGCGACTGGTCCTGCAGCGTCACCGTGAGGCCGCGCATCGCGCACCAGGCGGCGATGTCTCCGCCCATGACGCCCGCGCCGACGACGTGCAGGTGCTTCGCCTTGAAGTCGCTGTCCTTGCCGAGCGATTTCAAGCGCTCCTGGAGGAAGAAGATGCGGATGAGGTTGCGCGCCGTGTCGCCCTCCATGAGCCCGACGATGGAGGCCGGATCCTCGGGTCGCGGCGCGAACGGGTCGCCGTCGTATTTCTGCCAGAGCTCGAGGATCGCGTAGGGCGCGGGGTAGTGATCGGGCGAGGCCCGCGACGCGAGCTGTCTTCGCGCCATCCGCGCGACGACGGGGCGCATCAGGGCGTTCATCAGCCGCTGCGCGAGCGGCGGTTTTCTCGGGCGGGGCGACTCGAGCACCATCGCGCGCGCGGCGTTCTCCTGGACGCGCGGCGGCACCGCGGCGTCCACCAGGCGCATGCGCTTTGCCCGGCGCGCATCCACCGCGCGCCCGGTGAGCAGCATGTCGAGCGCCGCCGTCGGCCCGACCAGGCGCGGCAGGCGCTTGACGCCGCCCCAGGCCGGAAGAATGCCGAGCATCACTTCGGGCAGCGCGAAACGCGTTCCGGGCTGATCGACGGCGACGCGGTAGCGGCACGCGAGCGCGAGCTCGACGCCCCCGCCCATGCAGAAGCCATTCACGAGCGCGAGCGTCGCGAAGGGAAGGGCCTCGAGCTTGTTGTACAGGTCCCAGCCGCGCTTGACCATGCGCATCGCGTCGTCGGCGTCCTTGATCCTGGTGAACTCCTCGACGTCGGCGCCTGCGATGAATCCGGAGTCCTTTCCCGAGCGGATGATGAGCCCCCGCGGGTTCCGCGTGCGCAGCTCGTCGAGGATGCGGTCGAGCTCGGCCATCACGTCGGCCGAGAGAATGTTGGCCGAGGCGCCTTGCTTGTCGAACGTGAGCCAGGCGATGTTGTCGCGGTCCGTCTCCGGCTTCCAGTGCTCGTAGTCTCCAGCCATGACGATCACAGCGCCTCGACCAGCATCGCGCCGCCCAAGCCGCCGCCGATGCAGATCGAGGCCATGCCGCGCTTGCCCTGGGTGCGTTTCAGCACGTGCAAGAGGTGCAGCACGATGCGCGCTCCCGACGCGCCGACGGGATGGCCGAGCGCGATCGCGCCGCCGTCGACGTTGAGCTTTTCCAGATCGAGCTCGCCCATCGCGCCGTCGAGCCCGAGCT
>VBDM01000338.1:2906-7745 GCA_005881355.1 Betaproteobacteria bacterium | reverse complement strand
CCTACGAGCGGGCCGTTGCCTCCGACCCGGTGCACCTCGATGCGCACATCAACCTGGGAAGGCTGCTGCACGAGACCGGGCGCCTCGCGGATGCCGAGCGCGTCTATCGCAATGCGATCGCGGTGTGCGGCAGCGATCCGGTGCTCCTGTACAACCTCGGCGTCCTGCTGGAGGACATGGACCGCAAGAACGAAGCGATGGAAGCGTACGAAAGGGCGCTGCACCGCGATCCGCGCCTCGCGGATTGCCATTACAACCTCGCGCTCCTGTGCGAGGAGCTGAACAAGCCCAAGCAGGCCATACGGCACATGGCGCAGTACCGGAGACTCGCCGGAACAAAGCCGGATTGACCCGGCCGGGATTCGCCGGGAAACGATGCCGAAAAAGACTCGCCCATCGGCGTCCCTCGCCAAGATCACACGCCCGCAACCCGAACACGTGCTGGCGCGTACGCGCCTGCTGCAGCGCCTGGACCGGGCGCGCCAGATCGTCTGGGTCGTCGCGCCGCCGGGCGCGGGCAAGACCACGCTGGTGGCGGACCATATCGGCCGGCGAAAGCGGGCCTGTCTGTGGTATCAGATCGACGAGGACGATGCGGACATCGCCGCCTTCTTTCACTATCTGGGGTTGGCCGTAAAAAAAGCCGCTCCGCGCAAACGCAGGCCCCTGCCTCACCTCACGCCGGAGTACCGCGCCGGCCTCACCACCTTTACCCGGCGCTATTTTCAGGAGCTCTACAGCCGCCTAAAACCGCCTTTCACGCTGGTCTTCGATAATTATCAGGAGGTCGCAGCCGACGCCGGCCTGCATGAAGTGCTCAGGGACGGTCTGGACGGATTGCCGGCGGGCGGCCATGTCGTGGTCCTGAGCCGCAGCGCGCCGCCGCCGGCGTTCGCGCGGTTCCTGGCGAGCGGCGCGATGGAGATCCTCGACTGGGACGCGCTCAAGCTGACGCTCGAGGAATTCTCCAGCGTCGCCCGGTTGCGCTGGCAGGGCAGACTGCCGGCGGAAATGCTGCAACAGCTGTACGCCCGAACGCAAGGGTGGGCGGCGGGGTTGGTGTTGATGCTGGAGCGAACGGAGGATTCTCGACCTCAGGCCGCGCTCGATTCGACGCCCGAAGCGATTTTTGACTATTTCGCCGGCGAAGTCTTCGACAAGACGACAAGACCCGGGAGGTTTTGCTTCAGACGGCGTTTCTGCCGATGCTCGGGATCAAAACCGTCGAGAAGCTCACCGGGCAGCACGCGGCTGCGCGCATTTTATCCGACTTGAGCCGCAAGAGTTATTTCACGGTAAAACATCCTCAAGCGGAGCCCGTCTACCAGTACCATCCGTTGTTCCAGGAATTCCTGCGCGCGCGCGCGAAAGAGCTGTTGGCGCCCGAACGCCTGGCTGCGTTGCGGCGGGACGCGGCTGCATTGCTGGAAGCGGACGGTCAGGTGGAAGCGGCGGCGGATCTCCTGCAAGCGGCCCGGGATTGGGCGACGCTGGCACGGTTGATCGGCAGGCACGCCCAGCTTTTCGTGTCGCAGGGCCGGATGCAGACGATCGAAGGCTGGCTGCGCGGCGTCCCCGAGGACATTCGCGCGAGCGATCCGTGGTTGGAATATTGGCTGGGTGTGTGCCGGCTGCCCTTCGCTCCCACAGAGGCCCGGGAGCATTTCGCGCGAGCCTACGAGCGCTTCAAGTCCGGCGGCGAGCTGCCGGGCGTGTGCCTCGCGTGGGGCGCGGTGATCGACACGTTCGTATACGAATGGCAGGATTTCAAACCCATGGAGCCCTGGATCGCCAGGCTCGAGGAGTTGCCGCCCGACCCCTCCGCACTGCCGCCGCCGCTCGCCGAACATCTGACCTGCGCCATTTTCATCGCGCTCGTCCATGGCCGGCCGGCGCATCCGGATCTCGCGTCCTGGGCTGAGCGGGTCGCCCGGATAGTGCGCGAGAGCAACAACCTCGGCTTGCGCATCAAGGTCGCGCCCCATCTGCTGCAATACTACACGTGGTGGTCGGGCGAGCTCCCCAAGGCCGAGTTGTTTCTCAATACCCTGCGCGCCATCGCCGCGGCGCCCGGTGTACCGCCGCTGGTGCAGATCACTTGGCAGGCGATGTCCTCCGCGTACCACTGGGTGAATGCCGAAAACGACGCGTGCTTGGAGGCGGCGAATCGGGGGCTCGAGACCGCGGACGCGAGCGGCGTGCACGTATGGGATTTCCTGCTGTGCTCGCAGGGTATTTTCGCGGCGATCTTCGGCGACAAACCGGCGCCGGCCGAGCCCTATTTCGCGCGCATGCGGGCGTCGCTCAACCCGGCGCGGCGGGTGGACGCCGCGTGGTACTACTATCTGCTCGCGGGAAAATGCTTTCTCGAGGGCGACTTCGCGCGCGCGCTCGATCACTCCGAGCAGTGCGTGCGCCTGAACGAAGAGGCGGGCGTGGTCCTGACGGGAGCGTACGGGCGGGCCGACCACGCGCGCGTGATGTTCTATTCCGGCGATCGCGATCGCGCCGTCCGCACGATGCACGAGACGCGCTCGATTGGAAAGAGCATGCGATGCGCCGGGATCGAGTACGTGACTTACCTTACCGAGGCGGAGTTCGCGCTGTTGAAGAACGACACGGCGGGCTGCATCGAAGGATTGCGGCACGCCCTGGCGATCGCGCGCCGACATGGATTTCAGACCCGCACCTGGTGGCACTCCGGAATCATGTCCCGCCTCTACGCCGTCGCGCTCGAGCACGAAATCGAAGCCGACTACGTCCGGTCGCTGATCCGCAGACGCCGCCTCCTTCCGCCCGAAGGCGGGGCGACCGAGAGCTGGCCATACCCCGTCAAGATCCACGCGCTGGGCCGCTTCGACATCCTCAAGGACGGCGCACCCCTGAAGTTCGCGGGCAAAGTGCAGCGCAAGCCGCTCGATCTCCTGCAGGTCCTGATCGCCCTGGGCGGGTGCGACGTGCCCGAAGCGCATTTGAGCGACATCCTGTGGCCGGACGCGGCGGGCGACGACGCGCATCGCGCGTTTCTCACCACGCTGCAGCGCCTGCGCCGGTTGTTGGGATACAAAGACGCACTGGTGTCAGCGGACGGCCGGCTGACTCTCGACCCGCGTTATGCGTGGGTGGACGTCTCGGCGTTCGAACGCCTGCTGAATCAGGCGGAGACCGCGGAGCACGGGCGGCAGGGCGAGGCCGCCTGCGATCTGCGCATCAAGGCCCTGGGTCTGTATCGCGGGCATTTTTCCGGCCAGGAAACCGCTCCGGCGGTCTCCCTGCGCGAGCGCCTGCGCGACAAGGGAGTGCCATCTGAAGGCGTTGGAACTGGACGACCTCGCGGAGGTGTTCTACCAGCGCCTCATGGTCGTCTATCAGAAGCTCGACCGCCGTGCCGAGGCGCTGGCTGTATACGAGCGTTGTTCCAAGACCCTTGCCGCAGCGCTCGGGATCAAGCCGTCCGCCGCCACCCAGGCGCTCTATCGCGCTCTGACCGAGCGCTAGTCCACTAGAGCCTCCGCAAGGCTACCCCTTTTGGTCGGGGAGCGATTCCTTTCCCATCCGTTACTGATCTGTTACCGGCGGGTGATAGCTTGCCGTCGCATGACCGAGTTCAACGTTTGCGCGCTGCGGCGTATTTTCGTTTGCAAATGCACGCGGCGGCTCGGAGAACGACCGCGCGCCTGCGGCTCCTTGAAGGAGGTACTCCAATGCCTGTGAACCTTTGGGTCAACAGCATCACCTTCCTACCGCCCGTCACCTCCCCCTGTCCGACCCGCGTTGATGTCGTCCTGCAGAACCGTGGCACAGACATTCCGCTGCTCAAGCCCGGGGAAACTGTGTTCTATGTAAAGCTGTGGTGTCCTAAACAGCCCCCCTCGTTCGAACCTGCGGAGCTGCCGGTGGTGCCGGAGTCCCTCGGGCCCGGGAAGCAACTGACCCTCAGCTTCACCATACGCTTCACCCTCGCAGGTCCGACGCTCGTACAAGCTGTCCCGGACTCGCGTTCGGTCGTCATTAACTGGCTCCCCCCGCGACAGACGCCGCCACTCATCGTGCCGGTGACCGTTGGCGCGGTCGCGTGGTTGTGGACAGCGATCGACGATATCGCGATCGAGGACAGTTCCGGCCGCGACTATAGTGTGCTCGGCACGAGTCGGCTCTGTCCCGGCAGTACCTTCGTCGTAAAGGCCGCGGTGACCAATAAGGGGAGTGCCACCGCGCAGCCTTCCAAGACGCAGTTGACCATTTCCGATACATCGGGCGCGGTGCTCGCGGTCACGGATCAACCGACGTCGATGATTCTGCCGGGCGTCCGGCAGCCCGTGGTGTTCAAAGGGACGGTCCCCAAGCTGGCCGCCGGCACCCAACTCAACTTCAAAGTGTGCGCCGACGTGACGCAGGTCGTCACGCCGCAGTGCGACCGCTCGCACCTATGCGTCTCGATCGGTCCATTTGACGTCGCGACCTCAGCGGCCGCTCCGCAGGCAAGGCTGACGGCCAGTCCCGCATCAATCGCCCCGGGCCAGCCCGTCAGGCTGATTTGGGAGCTGCAAAATGGCTGCGCCGACCTGATCGACATCGTTGCGGCGATCTCCTACAAGGGAACCGTCCTGAACTCACCGAGTCCTGTGTCAATAGGTCCGTTCGAGTTCAAGACGGGAGATTTCGACCTCGGACCGTTAACGCCCAATTTGCCCAAAGACTTCTACACGCTGAATCAGCGGAACGCGCTCGATCTCGTGGTGACGGCGAGCGGCAAAAACCCGGGGCCGTACCGCGACTCCACGCAGGTCACGGTGAAGTCGACCGTCACGGGCGGTTGGTGGACGTGGACCAGCCCCG
>VBDM01000338.1:0-2891 GCA_005881355.1 Betaproteobacteria bacterium | reverse complement strand
CTTGGAGCGTTCATCAACCGCGGGTTCGCAACGGTGACTCCCAAGGCCCTGACGCTCATGCAGCAAGAGCCCGGCGGGCCGCGTACCCCCGCGCCCGTCTCCGCACCGCCGCTGCTGCCGATTCTCTCGGGAGCGGGTGAGCAGGCGACGTGGCCGGGGCTCAGCCAGGCGTGGCAGTGGACGAGCGCGCCACTATGGCGCCGGGACGGGCCCGGGGACGGGCCTGAGTCCAAGAACTTCCTGTACACCGTTGACTTCTCGCTGCTCGACGAGTTCAACAACTCCTATCCGACGCAGACGTCGGCGCCACTCAGGATCAAGGTCGCAGTCTCCTTTTCCAAAGACGCTTGCCGGATCACGGCCGAAATCAATGTGGATTTGGCAGCCTTTACGACGGTAATCGCTTTTATCGCCCTGTTTTCCCCGGGAGGGCAAGCCTCTGCCGCGGCGCTTTTCCTCAGCGCGGCCGGCTTCGAGGCGCTGTCGATAACATTTGGCAATCTTGCCCTCGATCCCCCCGTCCCGGATTTCCGCTATGACGAAGTGCTGCACGTGGTGCCGCCGGAGCGCGGGCCGGATCGGAAGGGAGTGCCGCCCTGGTTGGCAACGCTCTCGCCGATAACTGAGCTGCTGAGCCGCGTCGTGCGGGCGATCGCGGTACTGGGCCCGACCGAGGCCCGGCTCCTCGCCGCCCGAATGGACAACAACGCAACCGCGATCAACCGACAGGCCGCGAACTACCGAGACGCCGTGCGCATCCTGGAGATGGCCGCGAGCGCGCTCCCAGGAGCCGCGAGCGAGGCGGCGCTCGCCATCGAGGAATCCGGCGCCCTTCCGCCAGACAAGCGGGTACAGGAGACCCTCGCGGCAGTGAAGCGCAAGGGGGTGCCGGCGGACGCGCGCGAGCTGTGGATGCGGAGCAACCTGCCGGAGGAGTCGCTCGCCCGTCTCGAGGCCGTGATGCGCGAGGTCAGGCTGCCGCTCCCACCCTTCACCGCCTCGTTGCGCGAGGCGATGCAGGCGCTCCTGCGCGCGACCGATGCCATCGTTGCGCGCACGCCCTCGGTGGTAGGGGACGACGAAGGGTGGGTGGCACCTGGGGAGGCGCCGCGCTGACGCCTCCAGCCTGACCGGCCTCTCGTTGGGGGCGTCGCGGCGACGGTCACTGCAGCGCCGGCGCCCCACGCTGGAACCTCCTCTCGGCTCCTTGCCGCATCTGGCCGCGGTAGCTTTCTGCGCGCGCGTCGACGCCGATGTCCTGATCGTCCCGTATCGCGGAACCGGTCCTGCGGTCAACGACGTCGCGAGCGGGCAGGTCAACATGATGCTCGTCTCGCCTCTCGCGGTCATGCAATTGGTGCGGGTCGGCAGGCTGCGGGCTCTAGCGGTTGCCGCGCCCCGCCGGATTGCAGGCGCGCCCGACGTGCCCACTACCGAGGAGGCCGGCATGGCGGATTTTCTCTTCGCGAACTCGTACGGCTTTTGGGGACCGAAGGGACTTGCCAAAGACCTCTTGATGCGAATCAACGCAGCGGCGCGCGAGGCCTCGGAAAGCCCCGACCTTCGCCAGCGGTTGCTCGATCTGGGTGTTACCTCGATTTGGGAGACGCCCGAGGCGTTTTCCCGTTACGCCTCGAAAGAGCTCGAAAGAAACCGTCGAATCCTGGAGAAGGCCGGGGTCAAGCCGGAATGACCGGTATCGGCGCGCGACGCCGGCCGGGATGAGTTTGTCCGCCTAGCGTCGCAAGGCGCTCGACGCCGGCATTGCCGCGTCACGACGAAGCTCGCGCTGATCCGCGAAGGGCGATTGCCCGCCGCGGTCACGATCTCCGTCAGCGAGCGCTCGGCGCTTGACTCGCCGCGCCTTGCAACTATAGGGTTCGCCGCAACGTTCGTGCGAAGCATACGGTAGCGCGCTAGTCCGGCCGCCGAGCGCGCGCCGGCAACCCTGATCGGTTCTCCGATCGCGTTCTACCGGACGCCAGTCTCCAGATCCTCCCTGAATTCAAGCTGCTCCCTTTCGTTGAGGAGAGGGAATCGCTTTTTTGGCATCTGTTACTGATCTGTTACCAGCGGGTGATAGTTTGCCATCGCGTGACCGATGCAGCGGAAGCGTCATTTATTTATGGAGACCTACGTGGTGCGAGTTTACCGTCGCGACCCGTCACGGCCTGACGAGGTCGTCGGCATCGTCGAGCAGGTGGGCACGGAGCACACCACGCGCTTCAGCAACATCGAGGAGCTGAGCGCGATCTTGATCCAGTTGAGAAAGCACGGACCAAAGGACGGTGGTACCTGAATACGGGGTGATGCAACTACAAATTTCAATGAAAGGGCAAGAGATGAAAACGAGCTTGAAGATTCTGGTATTAGCGGCGCTGTTTGCGCTGGGAAGTGAGGGAGGTTACGCGGACCCGGTGGGGCCTTTGACGACCTTCACCGCGGGAACACCTGCAAAAGCCGCCGAGGTGAACGGCAATTTCAGCTCGGTGAGCACTGCTGTCAACAACAACTATACGCGCATCACTACGCTGGAGTCGACGGTGACGCCCGCCGGCGACATCGTGCTGGCGCCCTCGACCGCGAGCGCGGGGAACATCTTGAAGGGCATCATCCCGTTCATTCATAACTTACTTTACGATGACCGGCGCCATCAACACCGCCAGCGGCGCGCGCGCGCTCCAGAACAACACGACCGGCATCAGGAACACCGCCAGCGGCGTGCAAGCACTCTTCAGCAACACGACCGGCGACGACAACACTGCCAGCGGCACGGGTGCGCTTCAGAAGAACACGACCGGCTTCAGTAACACCGCCAGCGGCTCGGGTGCGCTCTTTAGTAACACAACCGGCAGCAGCAACACCGCCAGCGGCGCGAATACGCTCACAAG
>VBDM01000333.1 GCA_005881355.1 Betaproteobacteria bacterium | reverse complement strand
GCGGCCGGCGACAAACTTGAGGACGCGCGCGTAGTTGCCGGGCGAATAGAGGACGTTCGCCTTGTCGGATTGCCCGAATCCGGGCAGATCCACTGCAAGGACGTGAAAAGACTTCTGCAGCCAGGCGATATGGTCGCGGTAGTCGCGCGCGCCCTCTTGGCCGATGCCATGCACCAGCAGAATCTCGCGCGCATTGCCGCGGCCCGCCTCGTAGACGACCATCTGCCCGCCGAACACGGGCTCGTTTATGCGGTGGGCCTCCGTCCCCGGAACGCGCGTTTCCTGCGCGGCGGAGTCGGCCACCATCGAAAAGAGCAGCGCTGCGACGAGGTAAGCGCGCCACGGTCTCGCCCGGTTTTTCTTTGCCCCCTCCATGTGGGCAGAGTCTAGCAGGCTGCCGAAAAACGCTTCCCGATGCGCGCACCAAATAAAAAGGGCACGGGGCCTGCCCCCGTGCCCTTACGGGCTGCGTTGTGGCGAGTCAGCGCTGCTCGTGCCCGCGATCGCCGTCGTCACGCGCTAGAAAAGCCAGCGGGCCTGGGCGCTGAGGATTTGAACCGAGCCTTTGTAGTCGACCGACAGGTTGCCGCGCGAGAAATTCTCGGTGCCGGTACCGCCAGCGGTTTTTGTGACGCCGCTGTTGTCCAGTTTGATGTAGGCGTACCCGAAGTCCAAATTCAGTTTTGGAGCCGCCTGCAAGCCAGCGCCGACCGTCAGCCACCTGCGGTTCGAATCCGGCAGGCGCGGCGTTCTGTCCGACGAGCTGGTCACGGGCGACTGGTCGAGGGCGAGGCCCGCCCGAAGCACCAACGAATCATTGGGCTTGTACGTCGCGCCCAGGGAATACCGATAGGCGTTCTTGAGATTCAGGGTGACCACCGAATCCGCCTGGCCGGAGTCGAACATGATCCGCAATTCCGGCAGATCCTTCCAGCCGGTGCGCGTGACGTCGGCCATGACAGCCCACCGGCTTCCCAGCTCCGCATAGGCGCTCAAGGACAAGGTCGAAGGCAAGACCACCTCCGCCTTTGCCTTGGAATCGACCAGGCGAAAGCGGGGGTCGGTGAGCAGCGCATTCGGCACGCTCGGCGGCGCGTCGATGTCGAAGTCGCCGTTCAGCTTGTATTTCATTTTCGAGCGATAAGCGAGACCGATCCGCGTATCGCCGAGTTGCGCGAGGAGCCCGAGGTTGTAGCCCCAGGCATTGCCGGCGGCGGTAACGCTTCCTTTCCCGTCGTTGGGGTTGTTCGGATGGCTGAAGCCGCCGCCGGCGCCGCAGTTGCTCGCGCCGGGTATGCCGAGCAGCGCGCCGACGGTACAAAGGGTGACGAAGTCAACAGCCTGAGTAAGCTCAGCGTCCAGGTGCTGGTAGTTGACGCCGGCGCCGCCGGAGAGGCGATCGTCGAGCATGAACGCTCCGGCGAGGTTGACGTTCACGGTCTTGATGTCCGAGCGCAGCGCGTGATAGCGGCCCGCCCAGGTGCTTTCGTATTCGGTCGCGAGGCCATAGGGCGCATTGATTCCGGCGCCGAGCGCAAAGCGCGAACCGACCGGATACGTGGCGTAGAGATTGGGCACGAGCGCAGGCTCGCCCGCCCCGCCCCCGCCGCCTCCGATGGGAGATCCGGTGGTCGTGCTCGCGCTCACTACGGTCGCATTGAAGCTCGGGTATATGTAGTGCCCGCTGACGACGAGCTGCCGATCCTTCAGGCGCGTCATGCCCGCGGGGTTGTACCAGACGGTGCTCGCGTCTTCCGCGATCGCGGCGCCGCCCGCGAATGCGTTGCCGATGCCCGATGCGCTGTTTTCTGCGATCTGGAAAAACGCCGCCGAAGCCGATACCGGGATTCCGGCGAGCGCAAGGACCAGCGCGAATCGGCGCTGGAACGACACTAGGCTGCTTTCAATGCGTAGCAACCGTTCTTCTCCCTGGCGAGGCGCCCGGCTTCGCGCAGCGCTTCGAGCGCGAGCACCACTTCGCGCCCGTCGCGGCTCGCAAGCGCCGCCATCAGCGCTTCGAAAGTCTTCGGCCCGTCGGCGAGGGCCGCCTCGACCGAGGGAAAACGCTCGCCTTCGAAGCGCGGCGGCTCGGGGATCGTGGATTCGATTCCGCGCGCCTCGCCTACGGGCAGCGTGAGATCGAAACCCGCTTTGGCACCGGTCTTTGCACCGGAGAGAGAGGGATCGAGGGGCAGCGTGCGGAAACCCGACTCCACCACGAGATCGCGGTCGGCCTGGAAGCGCGTCGCGAGCGCCCAGTCCATCTGCTCGTCGGAAAAAATATCGACGTCGGGATCGACCGCGAACACGTGCTTCACGTTGGCGAGGCAGCCGAACGCGGCGGCGATGATTCCGCGCGCCTCGCCTACGGGCAGGGTGAGATCGAAACCCGCTTTGGCACCGGTCTTTGCACCGGAGAGAGAGGGATCGAGGGGCAGCGTGCGGAAACCCGACTCCACCACGAGATCGCGGTCGGCCTGGAAGCGCGTCGCGAGCGCCCAGTCCATCTGCTCGTCGGAAAAAATATCGACGTCGGGATCGACCGCGAACACGTGCTTCACGTTGGCGAGGCAGCCGAACGCGGCGGCGATGGCGTTGCGCGCCTCGCCGGGC
>VBDM01000328.1 GCA_005881355.1 Betaproteobacteria bacterium | reverse complement strand
GACACCAGATCGGCCATCGCCGCGCCCATGCCCTTGTAGGGGACATGGGTCATCTGCGCGCCGATCCGCAGCTTGAGGAGCTCGCCCGCCATGTGGGGCGTGGTGCCGATGCCCGCGGAGGCGAAGTTGAGCTTGCCCGGGTTCGCTTTCGCGTACTCGATCAGCTGCGCGAGGTCCTTGACCGGCAACGACGGATTGGCCGCGAGCACCAGCGGCGAGGAGCCGACGACGGAAACGCACTGCAGGTCCCGCATCACGTCGTAGGGCACGCCGTCCTGCAGGCTCGGGTTGATCACGATTGCGGGATCCATCAGGACCAGCGTATAGCCGTCCGGCGCCGATTTCGCCGTGACCTCGACGCCGATGATGCCGCCGGCGCCGGGCCGGTTGTCCGCCACGACCGGCTGCCCGAATTGCTCGGACAAGCGCTGCCCGAGCGTGCGGCCGATGAAATCCACCACGCCTCCCGGCGTGTAGGGCAGCACCAGGCGCAACGGCTTCGATGGATACGTCTGCGCCATCGCCGTGGTCGTCATGACGATCGCCGCTACACAAGCGAGGGTTCGCAGCATCCCGGGCATCATGCGCATCGCGGCTCTCCTTTATCGCTCCCGCCAGCCCGCGCTCAGTCGGCGCGCGCGCCGCTGAACTCGACGACTTTCTTCCACTTCGCGATTTCGGAGTCGACGAAGGCCGCGAATTCGTCGGGCATCTTCACCGCCGGTTCCGCTCCCAGAGCCAGGAAGCGCTCCCTCAGTCCGGGCTCGCGCAAAATCTTTGCCGTCTCCCCGGCGAGACGATCTATTACCACCTTGGGCGTGTTGGCGGGCGCGAACATGCCGCTCCAGCCGCTCAGCTCGTAGCCCGGCAGCCCGGCCTCGGCAATCGTCGGGAATTCGGAAGCGCCGGTGAAGCGCCGGCCGCCCGTCACTCCCAGCCCGCGCAGCCTGCCCGTACGGACATGCTCCAGCACCGTCGGCAGAGTCGCGAACATGAGCTGCACTTGCCCGCTCACCAGGTCGGCGACCGCCGGGCCTCCGCCCTTATAGGGGACGTGCAGAAGATCGACGTGGGTCATCGCCTTGAACAGCTCCGCGGAGAGATGCACCGAAGTGCCGCTGCCGGAAGAAGCGTATGCGAGGCGGCCCGGCCGGGCCCGCGCGAACTCGATCAGCTCCTTGACCGAAGTCACCGGCACGGAAGGATGAACGACCAGGATATTGGAAGCATCGGCGATCAACATGACGGGCGCAAAATCGCGCCGGGTGTCGAAAGGCATGCTCTTGTTGACGCTCAAATTGATGGTATGCGAGATGCTGGTGACGAGCACGGTGTAGCCGTCGGGCGCGGCCTTGGCGACCAGCTCGCTGCCGATGACTCCGCCGGCGCCCGGGCGATTCTCGATCACGACCGGCACGCCCAGGTTTTCGGATAGCTTTTGCGACACGCTGCGCGCGGCGAAATCGGCAATGCCTCCGGGCGCGAACGCGACGACCACGCGGATCGCCTTGGTCGGATAGGACTGCGCGGAGGCGGCCGCGGCGAGGAACAGGCCGGCGAAGCTCAGCGCCAGACGAAGGCGTTTCCTCATACGCCGCGCGGAAGGACCTTCGCCCATTTGGCCTTGATGCGCTGATCCAGCTCTTTGGACGAGCGCGCGACCTTCGGGAAGTCGGCCCGCCTCGCCCACGGCTTGCAGGCGTCGATCACCATGCGCGAGTTGTGTATCCGGAGATCGTCCGGGTAGCTCGTCGGGTCCAGGGTGGTGCTCCAGCAGCCACGCAGGATCTCCACGTCCTCGCGCGCGTCGACGCGCGTGCACATCGCCCAGATCACGTCGTTCATATTGGCCGGGTCGATATCCTCGTCGACCACGACCACGTACTTGTTCGCGTAGGCGCCGGCGTGGCATTGCGAGGCGATCAGGCCGGCCTGCTTGGCGTGCCCGGGATACATCTGCTTGATGGAAACCGTCAGCCACATGCGGCTGCCGCCCGCCTCGTGCGACCAGACGCCCTGCACGCCGGGAACGCCGGCGGCCTCGAGCTGCCGCCAGACCCCGGCGCAGCGGTAGGTTCCCCGATAGAAGGTGTCGTCGTTCGGGGGCACCGCGGGAATCGCGCCCAGCAGAATCGGATTGTTCCGGTGCATGAGCGTGTCGATCCGGATGACGGGCTCTTTTTTCAGGCCGCCCGCGAAATATCCGGTCCATTCTCCGAAAGGGCCTTCCTCGATCCGGTCTGCCTTCGAAGGCGATCTCGGCGTTGGCCGGGATCGGCAATCCGGTCTTGGGGCCGGGGATCACCTCGACGGGCTGCCCCAGCATGCCGCCCGCGGCGTCGTACTCGTTCTTGCCGTAGGGGATCTCGATGCCGGCGATCGTGAACAGGAGCGGATGCATGCCCGCGACGACCGCGATGGGGCAGCGCTCGCCGCGCTCGTGATAGCGGC
The DNA here is from genome assembly GCA_005881355.1 of Betaproteobacteria bacterium. Taxonomy (GTDB): domain Bacteria; phylum Pseudomonadota; class Gammaproteobacteria; order Burkholderiales; family SG8-39; genus VBDM01. The sequence continues at coordinate 1,964 of VBDM01000328.1, read as the reverse complement.
GCATGAGGATATCGCCGTGCTTGCCCTTGGAGCACATCACCGATGCGATATGCGGGTCGTCGTAGGCCTGGACGCGGTAGGCGCCGTAATTGATCCATCCCGAGTCCGGGTCTTTCATGATGACCATGCACGCCGTGCCGATATAAGGTCCGCCGTCCTCCTCGTGCCATACCGGGGTCGGGATCTTCGAGAGGTCGACGTCCTTGCCGGAAAGAACGTTTTCCAGCACCGGTCCAGTCTTGACGATGACAGGAGGGATGGGTTTCGATTCGCCGAGATATTTGCGCCAGTAATGGACCAGATCCATCTCGGTGGAGTCGGCAGACATGCCGAAGGTCAGGGCGATGCGCTTGACCCCGGTGAGGATGTTCGCCGCCACGCGGTGTCCGCGCGGGTAGCCCGGGATGTCGTCGAAGAGGAGGGCGGGACGGTTCGTCTGGCGCTGGTAGATGTCGACGATCCCGCCGATTTCTTCCTTGCGGTCGGCTCCGCTGACCTTCTGCAATTCCCCCGCGGCTTCCATCTGGGCAAGCCAGTCTCTGAGGTCGGGATTTGCCATTGCAACGCCTCCTGGTACCGATGAATGAACGCTGACGGGTGCAGCCCTGCTTGCACAAGAACAAGGAATCTATCATTAATTTGATAACATTCCGACCACCGTGCTCCAATGCGGCGCAGGGAAGAAAACCACCCGCCACGAACTCCATGCCGAATCAGGTTCACGCCAGCTCCGCGGTTGTGGTCGGTAACGCGGGCACGGGTCATTCGCCGTCCCAATGTCCCGTCGAGGAAACCGTGTGTCCCGTGGTGGCGCACGAGTGGGTCAACGACGAGTACAAACACCTGGTGGTCAAGGGCTCGCCCAAGGCGCTCGCCGCCACGCCGGGCCAGTTTTTCCATCTGCTGTGCCCCTCGCCCGACGAGGGCGAGCTGTGGTTCCGCCGGCCGCAAAGCATTTACCGCGTCGCGCGCTCCAGCGGGCGCGTCGAATTCCTCTACAAGGTCGTCGGCCGCGGGACCCGGGGATTGGCGCTTTACGCTCGAGCCGGGGTGGAAAAACGTTGTGGTGCTCGGGCGCGGCGTGGGGCTCGCCACCATGGCGCCGATCTCGCAGCTCGCCGGCGAGCGCGGCGTCCGGGTCACCGCGATCCTGAGCGCGCGCAGCGAGGAGCTTGCGCTCGCGGCCGACCTGTTCGAGAGCGTCGGCACGGTCGTCAAGGTGCTCGATACCGACGGCTCGAGCGCGGTCGAGAACGTCGAGGCGATCCTGCGCCGGCTGATCGCCGGGAAGAAAGCGGACGCCTTCTTCACCTGCGGCTCCAACCGGCTGATGCAGCTGATGAAGCGCCTGGGCAAGGAACACGGCATACCGGGCCAGATGGCGATGGAGCAGATCATGGCGTGCGGTCTCGGGCCCTGTTACATCTGCGTGCGCACGTTCGAAGTGGCGGGCAAGCTCGAGATGCGCCGCGTGTGCGTCGAGGGTCCCGTGTTCGATCTTCAGGAGTGCCTCGGATGGTAGACCTGTCAGTCAAAATCGGCGGCGTGACGCTCGCCAACCCGGTCATGCCGGCCTCCGGCACGTTCTCGGCGGAGTTCGCCAAGGTCATCGACCTGAACCGCCTCGGCGCGCTGGTCACCAAGACCGTGTCGCGCGCTTACCGGGCGGGTAACCCGCCGCCGCGGGTGTCGGAGATCGAGGCCGGCATGATCAACTCCATAGGCCTGCCGACCAAGGGCCTCGAGTATTTTCTCGAGGTGCAGCTGCCCGAATACAAGCAATTCAAGCCGCCGCTCGTCGCCAGCGTCACCTCCACCGACATCGACGATTTCGCCGCGATGGCGCGCGAGGTGAGCGTGCCCGGCGTGGATGCGATCGAGCTGAACATCTCGTGCCCCACGCGCGAGCCGGGCGGCGGCAATTTCGCGCTTAACGAGGAGCACACCTACAAGGTCGTGAAGCT
>VBDM01000332.1 GCA_005881355.1 Betaproteobacteria bacterium | reverse complement strand
GCCGAGCTGCACGGCGGCAGGGTCGGCGTAAGAAGCGAGCCGGGGCTGCAGACGACATTTACGCTCAGCTTTCCCGCGGCGGGCCTAAGCTAGCTCGCGCGTCGCGCGGGATATCTCTCTCCGCCCTCGGAACGACTTTACTCGCGAAGCTCGTTGCGCAGCCGGTAAGCCTCATCCAGGCGGGCACGCGCGGTGTCGACTTCGGCCGCCATGGTGCGCTGCCGCTCGAAGTAAGCCGGACCGAGGCGGGTGCGTCCGCCGACATTGCCCAGGCGCTCGCCCGGTAACGGTTCCACGCCTGCCTGCTGGCGCTCCTCGGCGTCCCTGAGCGCCTGTTCCGCCGCCTTGATTTCCGCATCGGCCGCATTGAGCGCCCGCGCGCGTTGCTCGGCGCGCTCGCCAGCAAGGTCCTCGCTGTGTTGCGACCGGTCGCCGCGTGCGACGCCCTGCGGCTGCGGCACCGGGACCAGCTCGAACCGGCCGATCAGCTTCGCGCCTTGGATGGGTGCGTCCGAATAGACGACGGTGCCGTCTGAGCGCCGGTATTTGTATACGGTTTCGGCCGAGGCAAGTGCCGCCGACAACGCGAAGGCGATTGCGACTATGCCTTTGATCGTGGTCATGAAATTCTCGAGGTGAGCGACTCCTCCGTTGGATCGCCGAGAACGCCGAGAGTTTTCGATCATAGTCAAATTGCGGCGTTCGCACAAAACGGCGGGTGGTAGAATTTTCGCCGTACCGAGTTTCCCTCATGCCGAATCCCGCCTTCGTCCACCTCCGGCTCCACAGCGAGTTCTCCATCACCGATGGAATCGTGCGCATCGACGAAGCCGTCGAGCGGGCCGCGGCCGACGGCATGCCGGCGCTGGCGATCACCGATCTCGCCAACGTCTTCGGCATGGTCAAGTTCTACAAGGCAGCGCGCGCCGCGGGAGTGAAGCCCGTCGTCGGCTGCGACGTCTGGATCACCAACGAGTCCGAGCGCGACAAGCCCCACCGGTTGCTGTTGCTCGCGCAGTCGCACAAGGGCTATCTCAGGCTGTCGGAGTTGCTCACGCGCGCCTGGCTCGAGAACCAGCACCGCGGACGCGCCGAGCTGAAGAAGAGCTGGTTCGGCGAGGGCGCCGAGGGCCTGATCGCGCTGTCCGGAGCGATGCAGGGCGATGTCGGGGCCGCGCTTCTCCAGGATCACCGGGAGCTGGCGATGCGGCTCGCACGGGAGTGGGCGCGGCTCTTTCCCGGCAGGTTCTATCTCGAGCTCCAGCGCTCGGGCGCTCCGCAGACGGAGAACTACGTCGAGGCGGCGGCGCGGCTCGCCGGAGAGTGCTCGCTTCCGGTCGTCGCGACGCACCCGGTGCAGTTCCTGCGGCCGGAGGATTTCACCGCGCACGAAGCCCGGGTGTGCATCGCCGAAGGCTACGTGCTCGGCGACCGGCGCCGCCCGCGCGCCTTTACCCCGAAGAGCTATTTCCTGTCGCAGGCCGAGATGGCGGAGCTCTTCGCCGATCTGCCCGAGGCGCTCGCCAACTCCGTCGAGATCGCCCGCCGCTGCAATCTCGCGCTCGAGCTCGGGAAAAGCCGGCTGCCGAAGTTTCCGACGCCCGGGGATCTCAGTCTCGAAGACTATCTGACGCAGACGGCGGGTCAGGGACTGGAGCGGCGGCTCGCCGCGCTCTACCCCGACGCGGCGCGGCGCGGGAAAGAGGAGCCGCGCTACCGGCAGCGCCTGGAGTCGGAGACGAAAACCATCATCCAGATGGGTTTTGCCGGCTACTTCCTCATCGTCGCCGACTTCATCAACTGGGCAAAATCGAACGGCGTGCCGGTCGGGCCGGGCCGGGGCTCGGGCGCGGGCTCGCTCGTCGCGTATTCGCTCGGCATCACCGACCTGGATCCCTTGCGGTACGACCTGCTGTTCGAGCGCTTCCTCAATCCCGAGCGCGTATCGATGCCGGACTTCGACATCGACTTCTGCGAGCGCGGCCGCGACCGGGTGATCGAGTACGTGAAGCAGAAGTACGGCGCGCAATCGGTCTCGCAGATCGCGACCTTCGGAACGATGGCGGCGCGGGCGGTGGTGCGCGACGTCGGCCGCGTCATGGAATGGAGCTACACGCGCACCGACGAATTGGCGAAGCTCATCCCCTTCCAGCCGGGCAAGCGCATCACGCTGGCCGACGCGCGCGAGATGGAGCCGCGTCTCAAAGAGCGCGAGAAGACCGAGGAAGAGACGCGCGAGCTGCTCGCGCTCGCCGGACAGTTGGAGGGCCTTGCGCGCAACGTCGGCATGCACGCGGGCGGCGTCCTGATTGCCCCGGGCAAGCTCACCGACTTCTGCCCGCTCTACGCGGCTCAAGGCACCGAGAGCACGATCTCGCAGTTCGACATGAAAGACGTCGAGCGCATCGGCCTGGTGAAGTTCGATTTCCTGGGTCTTACCACGCTCACGATCCTCGACTGGGCTGCGCAGTCGATCCGCGCGATGGGGAATCCCGAATTCG
>VBDM01000331.1 GCA_005881355.1 Betaproteobacteria bacterium | reverse complement strand
GCGCTCGGCGTCGCGGATCCTCTGCAGGATGACCTGCTTCGCCGCCTGCGCGCCGATGCGCCCGAAGTCGATCGGCTCCAGGGGCTCCTCGATGTAGTCCTCGAGCTGGATGTCCGGGTACTGCTTCTGCGCCTCGGAGAACGCCACCTGCTGCGCGGGGTTTTCCACGGTCTCGTCGGCGACGACCTTCCAGCGGCGAAACGATTCGAAATCGCCCGTATTGCGGTCGATCGCGACGCGGACATCGACGTCCTCGGAAAAACGCTTCTTCGTCGCCG
>VBDM01000330.1 GCA_005881355.1 Betaproteobacteria bacterium | reverse complement strand
TAGCACGCCGACAAAATTCCTGCGGCCGTTGACCGGATGGCGCAACCGGACCTGAGCTTCGCGGCCGGCAAAGCGGATGAAATCGACCGCCCTCTTGAGCCTGCGGTCCAGGCCCGGCGACGACACTTCGAGGCGGCCGTAATCGACCCCCTCGACCTCCAATACCCGCTGCAGCTGCCGGCTTACCGACTCGCAATCGGCCACGGTGATGCCGCCCGGGACGGCGCCGGCGGCTACTTCATGTTGTTTCTCAATAAACACGCGTAATGTCCTGCTGTTGTTTATGTATTCAAAATCGGCCAGCTGGAATCCCAAGCCGCCCACCGTGCGCTCGAGCAAGGGCTCAAGCGCGCTCATTATCATTGCAACACCCGTGCATAAATAAAAAATGGGCTCGAAAGCCCATCCAGAAACGCAGAAAGTATAGCAAGAAACTTCAGCCGGAACAATGGAAAGACGCGCTGAGAGATGCCTATCCCTCCTTTTTTTCCGAGCCGAGCATCCGAAGCAAAGCAACGGCTTCCCCTGGATCGAGCTCGCGCCATTGCCCGCGGCGCAGGAAAGGCGGCAGGCGGAACGGCCCGAAGCGCACGCGCATCAGGCGGCTCACGGGGAGTCCCAGCGCCTCGAACATTCGCCTCACTTCGCGGTTGCGTCCCTCGCGCAGCACCACCCGATACCAGCGGTTCGATCCGGTGCCGCCGCCCGGCTCGATGCTGTCGAACCTTGCCGGACCGTCCTCCAGCATGACCCCGCGCGCGAGCGACAGGAGCTGCTCGCGTGAAAGCTCGCCGCGCACTCGCACGGCGTACTCGCGCTCGATTTCGTTGCGCGGATGCATGAGGCGGTTGGCGAGTTCGCCCGAGTCGGTGAAAAGCAGCAGGCCGCCCGTGTTGAAGTCCAGCCTCCCGATCGCGATCCAGTGGCCGCCCGGCAGGCCCGGCAAATGCTGAAATACGGTCGGCCTGCCCGAAGGATCGCGCGTCGTGACGAGCTCTCCGGCCGGCTTGTGATAGACGAGCACACGGGCTGCGCGTTCTCCGAACCTCAGCGGGACCGCTCGCCCGTCAAGCACGATTCGATCGGACGGGCCGACCCGCTGCCCCAGCGCGGCGCGCACGCCGTTGACCCTGAGCCGGCCGGAGGCAATCGCGGCTTCCATGTCGCGGCGTGAGCCCAGCCCCGAGCGCGCCAGGACCTTGTGCAGCTTTTCGGTCGGCGCCGGGAGGCTACGCCGGGCTCGGCTGGGCCGTTGCGGGCTCGTCGGGCGCGGGCTGCGGAGCGGGCGGCGGGGTCTGCGTGAGATCAAGCGTCTTGGCTATTTCTTCGAGGGGCGGCAGCTCCTGTAGCGAGCGCAGGCCGAGGTCGTCGAGGAAGGTCTTGGTGGTCGCGTACAGCGCGGGGCGCCCCGGCACCTCCTTGTGGCCGACGACGTCGATCCAGCCGCGCTCCTCGAGCCGCTTCATCACCTCGGTCGAGACGGTAACCCCGCGGATATCCTCGATGTCGCCGCGGGTCACGGGCTGCCGGTAGGCGATGATCGCGAGCGTCTCGAGCACCGCGCGCGAGTAGCGCGGCGGTCGCTCGGGATTGATGCGCTCGAGGTATTTCTGGAACGAGGGGCGCGTCTGGAAGCGCCAGCCGCTCGCCGTGACCGCGAGCTCGACGCCGCGCTCCTTCCACGCCTCGCGCAGTTCCTCGAGCAGCCTGCGGAGGGTGTCGGCGCCGACCTCCTCGTCGAACATCTTGCCGAGCTCCGAGATCGCGAGCGGCTGCTGCGCCGCGAGCAGCGCCGCTTCGAGC
>VBDM01000329.1:2653-3165 GCA_005881355.1 Betaproteobacteria bacterium | reverse complement strand
AGATTGGTCGGAACGATCATGGTGTTGTTGGTTTTCGCGAAGTTGCCGAGCGCGCCGATGTAGAGCTCGGCGACCTTGAGGTTCGCGGCCTGCAGGCCGCCTTCCTTGCCGATCGCCTCGGCGACGGCGGTCACCGCCGCGGCGGTCGCGTCCGCCACGACGCGCAGCGCGGTCGCCTCGCCCTGCGCCTTGTTGATCGCCGACTGCTTCTGCCCTTCGGAAGTCAGGATCGCGGCCTGCTTCTCGCCTTCGGCGAGATTGATCTCCTGCTGCTTCTCCCCCTCGGACTTGGCGATCAGCGCGCGCTTCTCGCGCTCGGCGGTGATCTGGGCCTGCATCGCGCGCAGGATGGTCTCGGGCGGGGTGAGGTTCTTGACCTCGTAGCGCAGCACCTTGACGCCCCAGGAGCGGCCCGCCTCGTCGAGCACGTTGACGATCTGCCGGTTGATCACGTCGCGGCTCTGCAGCGACTGGTCGAGCTCCATCTTGCCGACCTCGCTGCGCAGCGTGGT
>VBDM01000329.1:0-2638 GCA_005881355.1 Betaproteobacteria bacterium | reverse complement strand
AGGAGGCCAGGCGCGGGTCGGTGACCTGGTAATAGATCAGGCCGTCGACCGCGAGCTGGGTGTTGTCCTTGGTGATGCACACCTGCTCCGGGACATCCATCGGCACTTCCTTCAGCGAGTGCCGGTAGGCTACCCGGTCGATGAACGGCCAGATCCAGTTCAGGCCGGGCTCGAGAACCACGTGGAATCTCCCCCAGCGCTCGACGACCCACGCGCTCTGTTGCGGCACGACCCATATCGACTCGTACGCAAAGACCGCCGCCAGGAGTGTCAGGCCGATCGGCAGCGCGAAAGAATGAAACTGCGGAGTAGCGATCAAGATGAAAGTCGCGACGGCAACGACGGCAAGTTTCACAAACATGCTGCCTCCCATGGAGCGTGAGATTTCGTCCGCCGCCCGCGCAAGCTCAGGCGGGCCGCGTCTTGGAAACCCTGAGGGTGCTGCCATCGACCGCCGTGATGTAGAGGATTTCACCGGGCTCGCCGGACGCGTCGCCCGCGACCTGCGCGTCCCAGAGCGCGTCGCGGTATTTCACGCGCGCGTGGCCGGCGCCTTTGTTGATCCAGGAGTCGAAGGCGGCCGGCTGGGCGAAATCCAGCCCCCGCATGCGCGCGGGCGTGATCGTCTGCCTGTACCGATGCACCCCGACGACGCCGGCGACGGCGACGACCGCGGCGGCGACCGCCTGCCATACGAACGCGCCGCCCGCATACCCGACCCCCGACGCCACCAGCGCCGCGATGCCGAGCACGAGCAGGTAAAACGTGCCGCTCACCAGCTCGGCGATGATGAGGACGAAGCCGGCGATCAGCCAGGCAAGGGAAATATCCATGGAACCAAGACGGGCGGATTTGTGCCGCTTATGCTACCTCAAAAGCGAAATCAGCCCGGGCAGACGGGCAGCATCAGCGCCTGGAGCACCTCGCCCGTGGAGCGGTCCTGCACGAATGCGGCCACGCCCGAGTGCTTCGATCCGGCCCCCGGCGCGAGCGGCAGCGCGCGCTTCTCCTCGAGCCTGAGGCCCTCGCCGAAGCCGATCGGGCCGATCCACTCGCGCACCACGAAATCATGCTCGAGCCGCCTGCCGCGGTTCTCGCCGGCGCTCACCTCGCTTGCGAGCCTGTTCTCGTAGGCGGCGAGATACACGGCGGCGTTCTTCTGCCCGGCGGGATCGAAAAGCTGCGCGACGAGCTCGGCGCGGATGGCATTGGGCTCGACCGCGCGGATCGCGAGCGCGATCCTCGCGCGGGCCGCGCGCGAGTTGATGCGCGTCACCTCAGCGGCGAACGCGTCGCCCGCCCAGCGGCGGAAGTCCTGCCCCTGCACCAGCACCTGCGGGGTGTAGACCGTCACCGGGCGCTTCATCTGGGCGAGCTTGCGCTGCCGTATCGAAAACTCGCCCTTGGCGAAGGGATCTTTCCAGCCCATGTAATCCCAGTAGTCGACGTGAAGCGCAAGCGGCACCACCTGATCGGGCCTGAAGCCCTGGGCGAAGAGCGAGGACAACCAGTGGTCGGCGGGAGGGCAGGTGTCGCAGCCCTCCGAGGTGTAGAGCTCGACCAGCGCGGTCGTGTGCGGCCCGCTGTAGGTCGAGCACGGGGGATCGGCGGCGTGCGCGGCCCCGGAAAGGACAAGCGCGCTTGCTGCGAGAATATGATTCAGGTTCACGCTTACTCCGTCGCGCGGGAAGCTTCTTCCTTACAGGGCTCATGGTACGACGAGAGCGCGTATCGGAGTCAAGCGGAATCCGCCCGGGCGCCTGCCATCGTTCCAAGTCCGGTAAACTGCACGCTTCGCATCGCAAGGAGCAGCCGTGAATACCGCGTACAAGTGGATGGGGATCGTCTTTGCCGTGGGTATAGCTCTCATGGTGATCGAGTACCACTTAGCGACGAAGAAGAAGGAAGGCTTCACCCCGATCGACAGGAGCCGCATCCTCGGCATCTTCGGGCTCACGATTTTCTTCTGCCTGCTGGTGGGCGGAGTCATCTGGCTCACGGACTGACGGGCGAGCGGATGAGGGTGCCTCTGGGGGTGCTCGACCAGTCCCCCGTCGTCAGCGGACACAGCCCCGCCGAAGCGATCGCAGAAACGATTTCCCTCGCCCGGCTCGCCGAGGAACTCGGCTACCACCGTTACTGGCTGGCCGAGCACCACGGAATCGCGGCGCTCGCCGATCCCTGCCCCGAGATTCTCGTCTCCCGCGTCGCCTCCGCCACCTCGCGCATTCGCGTCGGAACAGGCGGTATTCTCCTGCCGTACTACAGCGCGCTCAAAATAGCGGAGCAATTCCGCATGCTGGAGGCGCTCTTTCCCGGACGGATCGATCTGGGCATAGGGCGCGCGCCCGGCGGGGACCCGCGCACGGCGCTCGCGATGGCGGACGGCGAATTCGAAGGCGCGGAGCGCCTGCCGCAGCAGGTACAGGACCTGGTCGGCTTCCTCGACCGCTCGCTGCCCCCGGGGCATCCGTTCGCCGGGGTCAGGGCGCAGCCCGAGGGCGACACCTCGCCCGAGCCGTGGCTGCTCGGCTCCTCGGACTACAGCGGCGCGCTCGCCGCGCAGCTCGGCCTGCGTTTCGCTTTTGCGCATTTCATCAGCGCGCACGGGGGCGAGGCGGTGGCGCGCGCCTACCGC
>VBDM01000326.1 GCA_005881355.1 Betaproteobacteria bacterium | reverse complement strand
GACGGCTCGGATCGCCTGCAAATCAACGCGCAGAACTGCGTGCACTGCAAGACCTGCGACATCAAGGACCCGCTGCAGAACATCGTCTGGGTCACGCCGCAGGGGGGCGGCGGTCCGAATTACCCGAACATGTAGCGAGTACCGAACGGTCGTACTATTATGTCCCGGTGCGTAAAGGCGAGCAAACCCGGGCTTTGATCCTGAACGAAGCCCTTGCCCTGGCGAGTCGAGTCGGCCTGGAGGGACTGAGCATCGGCTCGCTCGCGGGACGGCTCGAGATGTCGAAGAGCGGGCTCTTCGCCCACTTCGGCTCCAAGGAAGACCTCCAGCTCCAGACTCTCAAGCAGGCGCAGGCGCTCTTCTTCGACGAGGTACTGTCTCCCGCGCTGAAAGAGCCGCGCGGCCTGCCGCGCCTGCGGGCCCTGTTCGCGAACTGGCTCGCGCGGATCGAAGGGAACGACGCCCTTTCGAGCGGCCGCCTCATGCTCTCGGCGGCAGTCGAATACGACGATCGTCCCGGCGTCGTGCGCGACCTGCTCGTCGCCGGGCAGCGCGAGCTGCGCGGCGCGATCGCCAAAGCGATCCGCCTTGCGATCGACGAGGGACACTTCAGCCCGGAGACCGACCCCTGGCAGTTCACCTTCGAGCTGTTCGGCATCGTGCTCGCCACGCATCACGACCTCCGGCTCCTCGCCGATGCTCGCGCGCTGAACCGCGCGCGGGACGCGTTCGAGCGGCTGATACAAGCACATCGCGCCGCAGCGGCGAACGCCTGACACCCTTCGCCGATAGGATCGCCCTCCCTTTCCGCTTCGCCGGTTGTGCGACGCAACAGCCAGCCGCCGCAATGGCGTACAATGCCGGGCCTTTCATTTTTTTGGAACCGGCTTCATGGCTCGCGCCCGGCGCAACGTCGCCATCATCGCCCACGTCGACCACGGCAAGACCACGCTGATCGACAAGCTGCTGCAGCAATCGGGCACCTTCGCCGCGCACCAGCACGTGCAGGAGCGCGTGATGGACTCGAACGACATCGAGCGCGAGCGCGGCATCACCATCCTCGCCAAGAACTGCGCGGTCCGCTACCGCGGCACCCACATCAACATCGTCGATACCCCCGGCCACGCCGATTTCGGCGGCGAGGTCGAGCGCGTGCTCTCCATGGTCGATGGCGTGCTGCTGCTGGTGGACGCGGTCGAAGGGCCGATGCCGCAGACGCGGTTCGTGACGCGCAAGGCGCTCGCGCAAGGGCTGAAACCCATCGTCGTCGTGAACAAGGTCGACCGGCCCGGCGCGCGGCCCGACTGGGTTGTGAACCAGACCTTCGATCTGTTCGACAAGCTCGGTGCTCCCGAAGAGCAGCTCGATTTCCCCGTGGTGTACGCCTCGGCGCTCCTGGGCTGGGCGACGCTGGACCTTGCGCAGCCCGGCGTCGATATGCAGCCGCTTTTCGAGGCGATCCTCGCCCATGTGCCGGTGCGCGACGAGGATCCCGAAGGTCCGCTGCAGTTGCAGATCTGCTCGCTCGATTACTCGAGCTATGTCGGCAAGATCGGCATCGGCCGCATCCGCCGCGGCCGGCTGCGGCCGCTCCAGGACGTGCTCGTGCTGAAAGGCGAAGGCTCCGAGCCGGTGAAGGCGCGCGTCAATCAGATTCTCAAGTTCGAAGGGTTGGAACGGGCCCCCGTGGACGAAGCCGAGGCCGGGGACATCGTGCTCATCAACGGCATCGAGGAAGTCGGCATCGGCGTGACGCTCTGCGACCTGGAGCATCCGCAGGCGCTCCCCCCGCTCAAGGTGGACGAGCCGACGCTGACGATGAATTTTCTGGTCAACGCCTCGCCGCTCGCCGGGCGCGAGGGTAAATTCGTCACCAGCCGCCAGTTGCGCGAGCGGCTCGAGCGCGAGATCAAGAGCAACGTGGCGCTGCGCGTCGAATTCACCGCGGATTCCGACACCTTCATCGTTTGCGGGCGCGGCGAGCTGCATCTCACGATCCTGCTCGAGAACATGCGCCGCGAAGGCTACGAGCTCGCGGTATCGCGGCCGCGCGTCGTCTACAAGGAAATGGACGGCGAGCGCTGCGAGCCCTTTGAGCTCCTTACGGTCGACCTCGAGGAGACGCACCAGGGCGTGGTCATGGAAGAGCTCGGCCGGCGCCGCGGCGAGCTCACCGACATGCAGCCCGACGGCAAAGGCCGCGTGCGGCTCGAATACCGCATCCCGGCTCGGGGATTGATCGGCTTCCAGGGCGAGTTCCTGACGATGACCCGCGGCACCGGCGTCATGAGCCACGTGTTCGACGACTATGCGCCGGTGAAGGGCGAGATCGCCGAACGCCGCAACGGGGTCCTGGTGTCGCAGGACGACGGCGTCGCCGTCGCCTACGCGCTATGGAAGCGCCGTCGCCTACGCGCTATGGAAGCTTCAGGAGCGCGGCCGCATGTTCGTGAGCCCCGGAGACCCGGTATACGAAGGAATGATCGTCGGCGTCCACAGCCGCGACAACGACCTCGTGGTGAATCCGATCCGCACCAAGCAGCTCACCAACATCCGCGCCTCGGGCAAGGACGAGGCGATCCTGCTCACCCCGCCGATCGACCTGACCCTCGAGAACGCGGTCGAGTTCATCGGCGACGGCGAGCTGGTCGAGATCACGCCGAAATCGATCCGGCTGCGCAAGCGCCATCTCAAGGAGCACGTGCGCAGGCGCGCCGAGCGCGAGGCCGCATGAGCTGCGGCGTGACTGGGTTCTCTCCGACCTAAAACTGCTCCTCCGCCAGCGCCATCACCCCCGCAGCACCGCGCACGATCGTGTTGCGCAGCGCCGGTGCCTGCGTGAGCAGGTGATCGGCGTAGAACCGAGCGGTCTTGATCTTCGCCTCGTAGAAGGACTTGTCGCCCTTGCCTTCCGACAGTCGCCGCTGCGCGACGAGCGCGGCGCGCGCCGTCTGCCAGCCGCCGCAGACGATGCCCATGAGCTTGAGAAAGGGCACCGCGCCGGCGTGCACGGCTTTGATGTCGTTTCCGTAGGTGACGACGATCCAGGAGACACATTCCTCGACCGCGGTCACTGCTGCAGAAAAGGCGGCGCGGATTTCGGCCATGTCCTCGCCTGCCGCCTTTGCGAGCTGCGCCTCGACCGCGCGCATTGCCTTGACCACTTCCTTCGCGGTCGCGCCCCCTTCCCTCGCGATCTTGCGGCCGATGAGATCGTTCGCCTGGATGCCGGTCGTGCCCTCGTAGATAGTCGTGATGCGCGCGTCGCGCAGGTACTGCGCGGCGCCGGTCTCCTCGATGAAGCCCATCCCGCCGTGCACCTGGATGCCGGTCGATGCGACGTCGATGCCGGTCTCGGTGCTCCAGCCTTTCACGATCGGGATCATCAGATCGACGAACGCCTGGTTGCGCGCGCGCCCTTCCTTATCCGGGTAGTGATGCGCCTCGTCCATCGCCGCGGCCACGACATAGGCGAGCGCGCGCATCGCCTCGGTCTGCGCTTTCATGCTCATCAGCATCCGGCGCACGTCGGGATGGCGGATGATGGGCACCGCCTTGTCGCCGCCGGAAAGATCGCGGCTCTGGATGCGCTCCTTGGCGTACCCGAGCGCCTGCTGGTAGGCGCGTTCGGCGAGCGCGATGCCTTCCAGGCCGACGGCGAAGCGCGCTGCGTTCATCATGATGAACATGTACTCCAGGCCCCGGTTCTCCTCGCCGACGAGATAGCCCACCGCGCCTTCCTTGTCGCCGTAGATCATCACCGCCGTGGGGCTCGCATGGATGCCGAGCTTGTGCTCGATCGATGCGCACTTCACGTCGTTGCGCGCCCCGCGCGAGCCGTCCTTGCCGACGAGGACCTTGGGCACGACGAAAAGCGAAATGCCGCGCACGCCTTCGGGAGCGTCGGCCGTGCGCGCGAGCACCATGTGGACGATGTTCTCCGCGAGATCGTGCTCGCCGTAGGTGATGAAAATTTTCTGGCCGTAAATGCGATAGTGGTCGCCCTCGCGCACCGCGCGCGTCTTGACGAGCGCGAGGTCCGAGCCCGCCTGCGGCTCGGTGAGGTTCATGGTGCCGGTCCAGGTACCTTCCACCATCTTCTTCACGTACGTGTTCTTCAGCGGCTCGGAGCCGCACAGGAGCAGCGCCTCGACCGCACCGGCAGTGAGCATCGGG
>VBDM01000321.1 GCA_005881355.1 Betaproteobacteria bacterium | reverse complement strand
GCGCCGCCACAGCAGGCGCAGCTCGTCCACCGCGTGGTGAGCCGCGATGCGATACGTCACGCCGCGGCAGCTGCCGCCCGAATCGAGCCCGAGCACGAGCCCGGGCCTTTGCAGCGAGCCGCGGTTGACGTGCGACCACAGGCAGAAGCTGCGGTGAAAGCCGTGCAGCCGCGCGACGCGCCGCTCTTCGTGATGGACGATGGGGTTCCAGACGAGCGAGCCGTAGCCGAACAGCCATACGTCTGCGCCCGGCTCATGCCGCTCGAGAATTTCCCGAAGCGAGGCCTCCTGCTCCGCGTCGGAGAGCACCCGCACTTCCGGATTGACCCTGCGAAACGTCGCCCGCAGCAGGTCGTTCTCGAGGTCGGCACGGGTGAGGGACATGCTACGCGGCTCGCGCCGAGGGGCGCGACGCGCGGAATGCGGCGAGCAGTCCGGCTTCCTTCTTCTTCGCCTCGTCCAGATGGCGGCGCTTGACGTGGCCGAAGCCGCGGATGTGCTCAGGCACGCTCGCGACCTCCGCCGCGAGTTTTTGGTTCTCGCCGTCCAGGCGCTCGAGCAGCTCCGCGACCGTCGCCTCGTACTCTTCGATGAGCCGCCGCTCGGTCTTGCGCTCCTGCGTCATACCGAAGATATCCAGCGGTGTCCCGCGCAGGCGCTTCAATTTCGCGAGGATCCGGAACGCCATCATCATCCAGGGACCGAACTGCGACTTCCTCGCCTCGTCCGTGCGCGGATCGGGCCGGTTGAAAATCGGCGGAGCAAGGTGGAACTTCAGCTTGTAGCCGCCTTCGAACATGCCCTCGATCTTTTGCATGAACCCAGGATCGGAGTGCAGCCGCGCCACTTCGTACTCGTCTTTGTAGGCCATGAGCTTGAAGTAATATCTTGCGACGGCCTCGGTGAGCGGGAATTTTCCTTCGCCGCCGCCTGCCTTGTGCGTTTCCACCGAGCGCACCCGCTCGACCAGCTTGCGGTATCGCTCCGCATAGGCGCGGTTCTGGTAGCCGGTGAGGAACTCGACCCGGCGCGCGATCAGCTCGTCGAGATTGCGCGAGAACGCCTGAGAGATCGGAATGACCTCGGCCGGAGTCGCAATCCGCTCCACCCGTGCAAGATCGGCTGCTGCGCGCCGCCCCCAGAGGAACGCCTTCTCGTTGAATTCGACCGCAACACCGTTCAGCTCGATGGCGCGAAGCAACGACTCTTCGGCGAGCGGGACCCACCCTTTCTGGAAAGCGTAGCCGAGCATGAACATGTTGGTGGCGATGGCATCGCCCAGGAGCGCCGTGGCGAGCTTCCCGGCCGGGACGAAATCGACGTTCTTCGCGCCCGCGGCGTCGACGATGTCCGCCTGCAGATCGGTTCCCGGAAGCTGCCAGTCGGGATTCTTCACGAAATCGGCGGTTGGCGATACCGTCGCGTTGACGAGCACCTTGGTGGTCTTGTCGTTCATCTTCGAGAGCGCCTCGGTGCCCGAGGCGACGACGAGGTCGCAGCCGAGCACGAGATCGGCGGCCCCCGTGCCGACCCGCACCGAATGAAGGTCCCGGGGCGAGCGCGCGATCCTCACGTGCGACATCACCGGTCCGAACTTCTGCGCGAGCCCGCTCATGTCGAGCACGGTGACGCCCTTGCCCTCCAGGTGCGCCGCCACTGCCATGATCTGGCCGATGGTGATCACGCCCATGCCGCCGATTCCGGTGACGAGGACGCCGAAGGGGCGATCGAGAGCGTTCTGCCCCGGTTGCGGCAGAGGCGCAAATTCCGCTTCGCCCTCCGGCGATGCCGCCTTGCCCTTCTTCAGATTGCCGCCTTCGATCGTGACGAAGCTCGGGCAGAAGCCCTTCAGGCAGGAGTAGTCCTTGTTGCACGCGGACTGGTTGATGGTGCGCTTGCGGCCGAACTCGGTCTCGAGCGGCTCGACCGACAGGCAGTTCGACTTGGCGCTGCAGTCGCCGCAACCCTCGCAGACGAGCTCGTTGATCACTACGCGTTTCGGCGGATCCGGAAACTCGTCGCGTTTCCGGCGGCGGCGCTTCTCGGTCGCGCAGGTCTGCACATAGATGATCGCCGACACGCCTTTCGCTTCGCGCAGCTCGCGCTGCACGGCGTCGAGCTCCTCGCGCGGGCGGATCGTCACCCCGGGCGCCCAGTCGAGGCCGGCAGGCAGCGGCTCCTTCTCGTCCAGCACCACGACGATCGGCTTCACGCCCTCGGCGGCGATCTGGCGCGAGACCATCGCCGGGTCGAGTGGGCCGTCGACATGCTGGCCGCCCGTCATCGCCACCGCGTCGTTGTAGAGGATCTTGTAGGTCATGCTGACGCCGGCGGCCACGGCGGCGCGGATCGCGAGCAGCCCGGAGTGAAAATAGGTGCCGTCGCCGATGTTGGCGAACACGTGCGGGCATTCGGTGAAGTGCGCCTGGCCGATCCAGGGCGCGCCCTCGCCGCCCATGTGAGTGAAGGTCGCGGTGTTGCGGTCCATCCACAGCGCCATGAAGTGACAGCCGATTCCGGCCATGGCGCGGCTGCCTTCGGGCACCCGGGTCGAGGTGTTGTGCGGGCAGCCCGAGCAGAAATAG
>VBDM01000317.1 GCA_005881355.1 Betaproteobacteria bacterium | reverse complement strand
ACGACGATGCATTCTTCCGGGACGCCGTAGCGGCGCGCGAGCGCCGCCTTCAGCTCGAAGGCGTTGCCGTCGGGGTAACGCCCGAGCTGCGCGAGCTCCTTCTTGATCGCCGCCCTGGCCTTGGGGGACACGCCGAGCGGATTCTCGTTCGAGGCGAGCTTGACGATTTTTTTTTCGTCCAGCCCCATCTCGCGGGCGAGCTCCGAGATCGGCTTGCCCGGCTGGTACGGCGCAATGGCGCGGACGTAGGACGGCGACTGCTCGCAAAGATCCATGGGAGCCCTACAGGACGGCAGCCGGGTAGCTGCCGAAGATTTTCACGAACGGCGCCTTGCCGCGCAGCTCGGCGAGCGCTTGCGCGATTTTCGGGTCCTGCTGGTGGCCCTCGATGTCGACGTAGAAGTAGTACTCCCATTGCCCGGTGCGCGCCGGGCGCGACTCCAGGCGCGTCATGTTGACGCCGTGCGTCGAGAAAGACGCGATCAGGTCGTGCAGGGAACCGGGCTTGTTGTGCGTGGTCATCACGAGCGAGGTGCGGTCCTTGCCGGAGGGCCCCGCGTCGTGGGACCCCAGCACGAGAAAGCGCGTCCGGTTCTTGGGATCGTCCTCGATCGAGCGCGCCAGGATCTTGAGCCTGTAGCGCTCGGCGGCGATCTCCGGGCCTATCGCGGCGGCGCTGCGCTCCTTCGCCGCCGTGCGCGCCGCTTCCGCGTTGCTCGCGAGCGGCACGCGCTGGGCGCCCGGAAGATGCTGCGAAAGCCAGCCGTGGCACTGCGCGAGCGACTGGGGGTGCGAATACACCCTGCGTATCGCTTTCATCGACGCGCCCTTCGCCATCAGGTTCTGTTGAACGCGCAACACCACCTCCGCGCAGATCCTCAGGGGCGTCGTGAGCAGCAGATCGAGCGTGCGGCCGATTGCGCCGTCGGTGGAATTCTCGACCGGCACGACGGCGTACTGCGCCGTCGCCGTCTCCGCGGCCCGGAATACCTCGTCGATGGAGGCGAACGGCTGCGCCGCGACGCTCGCGCCGAACTGCTTGCCGAGCGCCATCTCGCTGAAGGTGCCCTGCGGGCCGAGATAGGCGACCGAAAGCGGCTGCTCGAGCGCGCGGCAGGCGGACATGATCTCGGTGAAAAGCCGTGCGAGCGCGTCGTTCGCGAGCGGTCCGCGGTTGGCGAGCGCGACGCGGCGCAGCACCTGCGCTTCGCGCTCGGGGCGGTACGCGCCGCCGTTCGCCTTCAGTTTCCCGATGGCGGCGGCGCGCGAGGCGCGCTCGTTCAGGAGCGCGACGATCCTTTCGTCGAGCGCGTCGATCTCGGCGCGGTGCTTGGCGATGTCGTCGGCCATGGCGCTCAGGATAACGGCAGATAGCGCACCGCGAGAACGCCCTTGATGCGCGCGAGGCCGTCGATCAGACCCTTGTTCACGGGGCTGTCGACGTCGACCAGGGTATACGCCATCTCACCCTTCGAGCGGTTCATCATGTTGTGGATGTTCAAGCCTGCCCCGGCCATGGCGCTCGAGATCTGGCCCACCATGTTCGGCACGTTGGCGTTGGCGATGGCGACGCGGTACGGCGATTCGCGCCCCATCACGACGTCCGGAAAGTTGACGGCATTCTGGACGTTGCCGTGCTCGAGATAGTCGCGCACCTCGTCGACCACCATGACGGCGCTGTTGTCCTCGGCCTCGCGGGTGGAGGCGCCCAGGTGCGGCAGCGCGATCACGGCGGGATTCTCGCACAGCGGCTGCGCCGGGAAGTCGGTCACATAGTATTTGAGCTTCTTGGAGGCGAGCGCCGCCGCGATGGCCCTGGCGTCGACGATCTCCTCGCGCGAGAAGTTGAGCAGGATGGCGCCCGAGTGCATCAGCTCCAGGTTTTTCGCGCTGATCAGGTGCCGCGTCACCGGAAGGAGCGGCACGTGCAGCGTGACGAACTGGCTTGCCTTCAGGATTTCCTCGATCGAGTGCGCCTTCTTGACCTGGGAGGGCAGGCTCCACGCCGCGTCGACCGTGATCTCGGGATCGTAGCCGAGGACGTTCATCCCGAGCTTGATCGCCGCGTCGGCGACGAGGCTCCCGATCTTGCCGAGGCCGATCACCCCGAGGGTCTGCCGCGGCAGCTCGATCCCGGCGAACTGCTTCTTCTCCGCCTCGACGCGCTTCGAGAGAGCCTCGTCGTCGCAGTTGAGCGAGCCCACGAAGCGCACCGCGGGAACGAGATTGCGCGCGGCCATCAGCATCCCGGCGAGCACCAGCTCCTTCACCGCGTTCGCGTTCGCGCCGGGGGCGTTGAACACCGGCACGCCGCGCCCGCTCATCGCCTTCACGGGAATGTTGTTGGTGCCCGCGCCCGCACGGCCGATGGCGCGCACGCTGTCGGCGATCACCATCGAATGCATCTCCTGCGAACGCACCA